>CAYPMQ010000177.1:0-7394 GCA_964411625.1 uncultured Ignavibacteriaceae bacterium | reverse complement strand
AGGATGCCGGGTGGTCTCTAGACAGCTAAAAGAGGTGCTTAAACTCCCGGTTTCCAAGAAAAAGAGGGCTTGGATCGAAGGATTATTTAAGAATTTGGAAGAATTTCAGCCCCATATTAATATTTCTAATGCATGATTAGGGTTTAACATGGATTGGTTATGTTTGGTGGTATGTAAGTATGAGGTATTCTGCAGGATTACCGGACATCAGTGAATGTGTGTAAAAGATTATGGGCGGCAATGCTTTTCAGACATCGCCGCTTGAAAGGATGTAATAATAAATTGGGGTTTAGGCTTCCGGAATTTCCAATACGTTTGCTTTGGATTTAGAGACATATGAATAGATCGCAGGAATCACGTAAAGGGTAAGCAATCCTGAGAAGATCAGTCCGCCGATAACCGCGATACCCATTGAAACTCTGGATTCAGAACCGGAGCCTAAAGCAAGCGCAATAGGTAGTGTACCAAGAATTGTTGAAAGACTGGTCATAAGGATTGGCCTCAGTCTGAGTTTGGCAGCTTCAACGGCAGAGGCTTTTTTATCCATACCTGATTGCTTAAGCTGATTAGCAAATTCAACGATCAGAATGCCGTTCTTTGTCACAAGACCAATCAGCATTATCTGCCCGATCTGACTGAAAATATTCAGGGTCTGATTAAAATACCATAAAGAAATCAAGGCTCCCGCAATAGCGAGAGGAACCGTGAACATTATGATAAGCGGATCTCTGAAGCTCTCAAACTGTGCTGCAAGAATCAGATATATGAGTATCAGAGCCAGCAAAAAGGTATAAATCAGGCTGGATGAGCTTTCAACAAATTCCTTTGACGTACCTTCCAGGGCAGTCTGGTAAGTGTCGTCAAGAACCTGCGATTCAATATTTTCCATGGCTTTTATACCATCACCGAGAGTTTTGCCTTCCGCGAGTGAAGCGGAGAATGTGGCAGAAACATAACGGTTGAATCTGTAAAGCTGGGGCGGTGTGCTCTGCTCAGTGATTGAAACAAGATTATCAAGCTGAATAAGCTTGCCCTGGTTATTTCTGACGTAAAGCGAGCTGATATCATAAGGTTTGCTTCTGAGATTCCGCTCAAGCTGGCCTATGATTTGATACTGTTTACCATTCAGAACGTAAAACCCGAACCGCTGTCCGCTGAGAGCTAGCTGAAGTGTCTGTGCAACATCTGCTACCGAGACTCCGAGCTCCCTTGCCTTAAGTCTGTTAATCTCAATTTCAAGTTCAGGTTTGTTGAACTTCATGTTGACATCCACGAGCAGAAATGTGGGGTCCTGTCTCGCTTTTTCCATAAACTTTGGAATAATTTCTTTCAGCTTTTCAATATTCGGTGCCTGAACAACAAACTGAACAGGCAATCCGCCGCCTCCGCCGACAACCGACTGATCCTGAATAATAAAAGTTCTGGCATCATTGAATGGCTGTAATTGTCTTCCTAATCCTGCGGCTATCTGCTGCTGAGTCCGTTCCCTAAAATCGGGATCCTTTAATCTGATACGCATAAAACCACTGTTTACGGAACTTGCGGCACCAAACCCCGGTGAGGTTACTGAAACAAGGTTGTCTATCTCAGGGGTGCTTCTCTGAATTTCATCAACAAGAGTTGTCATATATTTATCCATGAACTCAAAAGTTGAGCCTTCAGGGGCAGTAGCAACCAGTCTCATCCCGCTCCTGTCTTCAAGCGGTGCAAGCTCAGTCTGCATTCCGGTGCCGATAAGATAAATTATGCCGAAAGATGTCAGGATAGCAAAGAATCCAAGCCACCGGTATTTCATAAAACTGTTAAGTGATCTGCTGTATGCAGTGGTGAGCCACTCAAAAAATGGCTCGGTCATATAATAAAATCGCGAATGTTTTTCCCTTTGTTTCAGAATTCTGGAACCCATCATTGGCGTAAGGGTAAGTGCAACAAATGATGAAATTATTACAGAACCTGCAATTACAATACCGAACTCCTTAAAAAGTCTCCCTGTAAGTCCCTGAAGAAAGATAACCGGAAGAAACACAGCCGCGAGAGTTACGGTGGTTGAGATTACTGCAAAAAAGATCTCTTTAGAACCTTTCACAGCCGCTTCAAGCGGTGTCATTCCGCTTTCAATTTTTTTATAAATATTCTCAAGTACAACTATTGCATCATCAACAACGAGACCTATGGATAATACAATTCCCAGAAGGGTAAGCACGTTTATTGAGAAATTTGCAACATACATTATGAAAAATGTGCCAATGATTGAGATAGGAATAGCTATAACGGGTATAACAGTTGTTCTCCAGTCTCTTAAAAAGAGGAATATGATCAGGATTACCAGTCCGAACGCCATGAGGATAGTTTCCTGAACTTCAACTATTGAATCCCGAATAAACCGTGTTGTATCAAATCCGACTTTAAGCTCAAGATCGGGAGGGATATCCTTTTTAATCTGATCCACTCTTTTATAAAATTCGTCTGCAATTTCAATGGCGTTTGAACCCGGCTGAGGAACGAGAACCACACCAACCATCGGAACACCGTCGCGTCTGAGAATAGAGCGATCATTCTCAGGATAGACCTCGCTGAAACCGATATCTTTGAGCTTGATAAGGGCAGTATTGTCCTGCTTAATAATAAGGTTTGCAAAATCATCCTGCGTTTGTAAAAGACCTTTTGTCCTGACTGTCAACTCAGTGTTTTTACCTTCAATTCTTCCGGAAGGCAGCTCAATATTTTCTCGGGCGAGGGCATTTCTCACATCCAATGCTGTAATGCCGTAAGCCGCCATTTTTTCAGGATCCATCCAGAGACGCATGGAGTATCTTTTTTCACCCCAGATCTGAACTCTGCTGACTCCGGGAATTGTCTGCAGTCTCTCCTTAAAAATGTTTCTTGCTATATCAGTGAGATCCATTAAATTTCTCGATTCACTTCTGATGCTGAGAAAGACGATAGGGGAAGCATCAGCATCCGATTTTTCAACGATCGGAGGGTCAACATCCGGCGGGAGGTTACGCTGTGCCCTTGATACGCGGTCACGCACATCATTAGCTGCAGCTTCCAAATCCACATCAAGATTAAATTCAACGGTAATAGTGCTTCTGCCGTCACGGCTTACAGAAGTAAGAGTCCTGATGCCGTCAATCCCGTTAATAGATTCCTCAAGCGGTTCGGTAATCTGAGATTCAATAACATCAGCATTAGCACCAACATAGTTTGTGCTTACCGTAATTATAGGAGCTTCTACGCTGGGGTATTCCCTTATTCCAAGGAACAAATAGCCTATAACCCCGAACAAGACAATAATAATTGAAAAGACTATGGAGAGAACAGGTCTCTGTATCGAAATCTGGGATAAACTCATCAGTACACCTTATTCAACAGATTTGAGATTAACTTTTGCGCCCGGCCGGAGCTGAATAATACCGGACGTAAGGAGTGTATCTCCTGCTTTTAATCCTCCGGTAATCTGAACTTCGTTTTCCGTTCGGATTCCCACATCCACCTTGGTGGGCATAGCTTTGCCGTCTTTATACAAATACACAAACTGTCCCTGAATATCAGGTACTATCGTTTCGGAGGGTACCAGGATTGCATCGTTTATATTTTCAAGTGCAACAGAAACTTCAATGTATGAACCTGCTACTAGTCTTCCGTTCGGATTGGGTGTTTTAGCCCTCACTTTCAGGGTTCTTGTCTGAGAGTCAACCCCCGGTTCAACTGCGTAAACAGTGCCCTGGTAGAATTCTGATTTAAAGGGAAGAGACACCTTTACGAGGGTACCGTTACCTATCATGTCTGAATACTTCTGAGGTATAAGAAATTCTATCTTGGCAGGGTTCATATTTACGAGCGATGCAATTTTTGTCCCCGGAGTAACATAAGCACCCTCGCTCACACTTCTCAGACCAATCTTACCGTCAAATGGTGCTCTTATTTCTGTCTTTGCTATCTGTGCATTAATCAGTTCTATATCAGCGAGAATGGTGTTCAGTTCATTCAGCGCAATATCATAAAGTTCTTTGGAAGTGCTGTTAGATTCCAGCAGTTTTCTTTGCCTGAACTCTTTCTCCCGGGCAAGTTCCTTTCTGTATTTAGTCTTGGATAGCTGTGCCTGGAGTTCTGAATCGTTAACCTTTACGAGGAGTTCACCTTTTGTGACAAAACTTCCCTCTGAAAAATGAATTTTTGTTATCTTACCGCTCGATTCAGTTGAAATTTCGACATATTCATTGGGCATTATGGTTCCGTTTACCACGATACTGTTTTCAAATGGAATGTATCTTATTACCCTGGCTGATAGTTCGAGCGGACCCTGGGCACGGGGACCTGCCTTGATTTCAGTCTTTTTTTCAGATAGGAATAACTTATTTACCACGAGGAAGGCGATAATCAGAATTAATGCAGTGTAAGAGAAAATTTTAGTATATTTCATTTTTCCGGCTTTGTAATAAAAGTTGAGATTAAAAATATAATGATAATCATAACAATTCAAAGTTCTGCTTGGTTTCCCGACCGGGAGTTATTATGGAATATGTAAATTTTGATCATTTGCTCTTTATTCTATCCGTACTGGTACTTGTCTCCATAATCATTGCCCGCCTCTCAAATAATCTGGGTGTCCCATTTCTCGTTTTATTTATTCTTATAGGAATGGCAGCAGGATCTGAAGGTCCTGTAGGCATTGACTTCAATAATTACCCGCTGACTAAGCTGATAAGCTATGTCTGTCTTACGATTATACTGTTTTCAGGCGGAATTGATACAAACTGGAAATCTGTTAAAAAGGTTATATTCCCTGCATCTCTTTTGGCCACCGCAGGAGTTCTGATAACAGCTCTGGCAGTGGGTTTTTTTGTCTATTATTACCTCGGTTTTTCATTCATGGAATCTTTCCTTTTGGGGGCAATTGTTTCATCAACTGATTCAGCAGCTGTATTTTCAGTATTACGGGCCAAGAATCTTAAGATAAAAGGGGACAGCGGTTCACTTATCGAACTTGAGAGCGGAAGCAATGATCCGATGGCAATTTTTTTAACCATGGGGATATTAGCATTTATTGTAATACCGGATACCAAACCCGGTGATATATTACTTCTTTTTGTTATGCAGATGGGGATAGGTGCAATCGCCGGTTGGCTTTCAGGCCATCTGCTGATTTACGGTATGAACCGGTTCAATTTCGGTAACAGCGGATTCTATCCCGTTCTCACCTTAACACTGATTTTTCTGACATTCAGTTTGACAAATACTGTCGGGGGGAGCGGTTTTCTTGCCGTCTATATAGCAGGACTGGTTGCAGGCAATTATGCTTTTGTTCATAAAAAAAGTACGATACGGTTTCTTGACGGACTTGCATGGCTCAGTCAGATCACCTTATTTCTCACGCTTGGACTTCTTGTTTTTCCATCAAAACTGATTGGAGTGATATTTCCAGGGGTAATAATTTCACTTGTCCTGATGTTTATTGGCAGGCCGCTCGGGGTTGTAATTTCCCTTCTCGGATCACGGTTTAATTTAAGAGAACAGCTTTTTATTTCATGGGGAGGCTTGAAGGGTGCCGTTCCGATTGTGCTGGCAACAATACCTTTCACATACGGAATACCTCTTTCTGAATCGATTTTCAACCTTGTTTTCTTTATAGTATTCATGTCGGCGCTTCTGCAGGGATGGTCACTGCCTGCGGTTGCAAGACTCCTTAAGCTTGATGAGAAAACCTCGGGTCATATTAAGTCACCACTCGAAATGGATGATGCTCCCGGGCTTAACAATGGCTTATTTGACTTCTTTGTGGCAGAGCACTCAATCAGTGCGGGCAAGTCGTTGATGGATCTTGAACTCCCGGAGGGTTCTCTTATCGTGCTGATTCAGAGAGAAGATAATTACATTGTTCCATCCGGTAAATCTGTCCTGCAGCCAGGCGATCTTGTGATCGTACTGGGAAATAAACACAGAACAACGGAAATCAGCCGCCTCTTTTCAGCCGTTTCCTGAGCCTTTCAGCCTTAACTCCCATTATAATGAGAGAGAATGCTGCGGAGAGAAAAAGTCCCGTAAAAACCGTTGCTTTATAAAGCAATGTAAGCGGTAAATTGATTTCAGATTTATATTCAGGCAGAGTGCCGTTCTGAGTTCTGATTACAGGATTTGTATAAAACTTTGTGGAGTCATTCCTGAAGAAAAATCTCAGATAAGACGAGGTTTTCGGGAAAGCAAGGCTAAACCCGGATGTATCAGTAACCGATGCAAAAACTTTACCTTCATCAGTGATTGCAAATATTGAATCGGCGTTATTTTTCAGGCTGAGATAAACGGAATCATTAACAACCTGCAGTGTATTCAGACCGTTTGGTGTTCTCCCTCTGTAACCCTCAACTGCTATGACAGAACCTTTTTTGAGAGAAGAATAAATATCACTTTCGGCAAGAGTATCTGAATTAATCAGTGTGAAATATCTTCCTGTTTCATCTTCCTTGGTCTGGTCATGGCTGTCGTCATTACCTAATCCGAAGGCGGGGTAGCCGGCAGTCAGAGCGGTATCCCAGTGTTGAAATGAGCGCCTGTAGTGATTCAGTACCTCGATATAACAGTAGCCTGAAAGAGATCTGAAATCCTCCGGCCTGAAGCCATGCATAAATTCAGGGTGATTTATAACCAAAACTTTAGCAGTTTCTTTAAGCCGGTTAATAATATCCTGCTTGTGAGAAAGAGTCTGAAAAGTAAGATAGTCAAGAGGTATAACTTCTTTTGCCCCGATAGGGAGGTAATGCCTTTTCCGGACATTGATTCCGTGTTCATGATTCGGGATAAACAATTTCTCCTGATAAATGCTCCGGGAAATTTTAAAATAATTGGAGATTGCAATGATATCATATCCCAGTTGAATGTAAGTGTTGCAAAGGCTGTCTTCAGAAAGCTTTCCGTTTGTAAGCCCTCCCCATGCTTTTGAGTGGGCATGGAAGTTGGCTTTGTACCAGTGCAAGGCAGCAGCAGCATACGGGTTATAAAGTGAATCGCCGCTGAATTTTCTGATCTCAGGGAAATTATAGACCGATGACTCAAGGTAAGGGATATGGAGCAGTGTGAGCAAAAGCAGAATTATTCCGGTGAGGATACGGAGTATTTTTACAGAAGTCTTTATTATTGTATTAAACACGAAACCCGGGAAAGTTTTAAGAATCTAAATTAGTGCAAATTTTTTAATTATGGAAAACTACACGGATTTTTTTATTTTTGCAACCAAAGTTTTGAAATTTATCAATGGAGATGATAATTAATGGCACCACACGAAACGGCTGAAAAATTCGAATTTAAGGCGGAAGTTAAACAACTGCTGGATATCCTGGTACATTCGCTTTACAGCAGCAGGGAAATATTCCTCAGAGAGCTTATTTCTAACGCAT
>CAYPMQ010000176.1:0-7402 GCA_964411625.1 uncultured Ignavibacteriaceae bacterium | reverse complement strand
AAGGTAGAGCGGGAATTATTTTTTTCTTGACTTTCTACCTTTTATACGCGTTTCATCCCGTTTATGCTGAACCAAGCACGACGCACGAAGCACCAAGCACGACGCACGAAGAATAAAAATAATTTGACTGAAAATTCATAATTCCTTATATTTGTAGTCTGTATCTTAAAAAAAGACCGGCGAACCATGAGCTATGATTTCAAGATTTTTTCCGGCAGGTCTAACAGGCCGTTAGCCGAAAAGATAGTAAATTACATTGCCCGCAAGTTAGATATAGATAAAAAACTGGGCCAGCTTGAAATCAAGCAGTTTAGTGACGGTGAACTTTGGGTAAAATACGGCGAGAATATCAGAGGTTCTGATGTGTATCTCATCCAGTCAACCATACCCCCTGCCGAAAATCTGGTAGAACTTCTGATAATGATTGACGCTGCCAGGAGAGCATCAGCCAAACGTATAACTGCAGTTATCCCTTATTTCGGCTATGCAAGACAGGATCGTAAAGATCAGCCGAGAGTTTCTATAACGGCTAAGCTGGTTGCCAATCTGATTACCGAGGCAGGCGCAGACAGGGTCATTACCATGGACCTTCACACCCCTCAGATACAGGGATTTTTCGATATACCGTTTGATCATCTTTATGGTTCGATCATCTTTGTGAATGCCCTTTCCAAACTAAGCGATAATCTGGTTGTGGCTTCACCTGATGTGGGCGGAATCAAGATGGCAAGATCTTATGCCAAAAAACTTAATGCAGGACTTGCGGTAAGTGATAAGAGAAGACCAAAGCCGAACGTTGCCGAAATTGTTAATATTATAGGGGAAGTTGAAGGCAGGGATGTTCTTTTAGTTGACGATATTATTGATACTGCCGGTACATTTGCCAATACTGTAAAAGCCCTGAAGGCAAATGGCGCACTGAGAATTTACGCTGCAATTACTCATCCGATACTTTCGGGTCCGGCAATAGAGCGTATTCTGGATTCAGATATAGAAAAACTGTTTGTGCTTGATACCATCGGTCTTGATAAGTGCAAGCAGATTGATAAAATAGAAGTGTTAAGTGCTTCGGAAGTTTTTGCCGAGGCAATACTGAGAATTAATAAGCATGAATCTATTAGTTCTCTTTTTGATTCAGATAAAAATAATTAATTCCGTTTTGGAGTAATAAAGATGAACGTAAAACAAGTTGAAGCCTCGGTCAGACAGGGCTTTGGTAAAGCTTACCGCAACAAACTGAAAAAACAAAGCAAAGTCCCCGGCGTATTATATTCAGGCCATATTGATCCGGTGGCTATTGAGGTAACTGAATACGATATCAACCAGCTGGTTTTCACCGCACAGAAATATACTGTAAAATTACAGCTGAATGACAAGAGAGAATTTGACTGTATAGTTAAAGATGTACAGTTTGACCCTGTAACCGATAAAGTCATCCACTTTGATTTTCAGGCTTTAACCTCAGGTGAAAAAATCACTCTTGAAGTTCCGGTGCTTTTCACAGGCCAGGCAGCCGGAGTCAGAGAAGGCGGACAGCTCGTTGAAACTCTGCACAAACTTCATATTGAGTGTCTGCCCGGTCAGATTCCTTCAAATATTGAAATTGACGTTACCAATCTCAAGTTAGGAAAATCAGTTACTGTGGGTGATCTCCCTGCAGCTGATTACAAAATTCTTAATCCTTCTGATGCCGTTATCTGCTCGGTATCCGCACCTAAAGGCGTTGAAGTTGGTGCTGAGGGTGAAGAGGAAATTAAAGAACCCGAGGTTATCAGCAAAGGCAAAGACAAAGAAGAAGACTAATCTTGAGAGTTATAGCTGGCTTAGGAAATCCCGGTCCGGAATACGAACAGACAAGGCACAACGCCGGATTTATGTTTTTGGATTACTTTGCCGAAGCTCAGTCGCTCCGTTTTAAGGAGACGATCGGAAATTACAGCTTTGCAAGGGGCATTCTGCACGGTGCCCCTTATCTTTTAATCAAACCTCATACTTTTATGAATAATTCAGGGTATGTGGTTTCCCGCGTCCTGTTAAAAAATCAGGTTGAGCCTGAAGACATGATGCTTATTTATGATGATCTTAACCTTGAGCTCGGCAAGTTTAAGCTCAAGGCTAAAGGAAGCGACGGAGGGCACAACGGCATTTCATCGGTAATACAGGCTATAAAAACCGAAGACTTCCCCAGAATAAGAATTGGTATCGGTAACAGGTTTGAGACAGGAAAAATGGCTGATTACGTTCTTTCCCGCTTTACCGACCGTGAAATGAGAGAAATCAGTAAATCCTATGAGCTTATTAAGGAGCTGACAAAAGCATTTATCAAATCAGGAGTGAAGGGAGCACTTGATCTGCACAGTACCTTGTCATCTGCAAAATCGAAAGCGAACAAACCAGATAATACAGATTAAATCGGAGTAATATATCAAATGAATCCTGTCATCTACGTCATTCCCGTATTTGGCATGCTTGCACTTTTATTTACTTATATCAGGGCTGCCTGGATAAGTAAACAGGAAGCAGGTACTGACAAAATGAGAAAGATTTCCGAATATATTTCGGAAGGTGCAATGGCTTTTCTTAAAGCCGAATACAGAGTATTAGCAGTCTTTGTAGTGTGTGTGGCTGTTATTCTCGCTTTTGCTTCCCGGACAGAAGATACCCACCCGCTTGTGGCAATATCGTTTGTGATTGGCGCATTCAGTTCCGCTTTGGCCGGATTTATCGGCATGAAAGTGGCTACAAAAGCTAATGTAAGAACTACAAATGCCGCAAGAAAATCACTTGGCGCAGCCCTTCAGGTTGCTTTCACAGGTGGTTCGGTTATGGGTCTCGGGGTTGTTGGTCTTGGCGTATTAGGCCTCGGACTCCTTTTCGCTATTTATCTTAACGTATTCGGGGTTATTCCCGGGGTTGTTCATGGTGATAAAGTTCCTTACGATATTCATCTTGTTCACAAGGTTATCAACGTTTTAACCGGATTTTCATTCGGTGCATCGTCTATTGCACTCTTTGCGAGAGTGGGCGGCGGAATTTATACAAAAGCAGCAGACGTGGGTGCAGATCTCGTAGGTAAAGTTGAAGCCGGTATTCCTGAAGATCATCCACTTAACCCCGCAACAATTGCAGATAACGTTGGAGATAACGTTGGTGACGTTGCAGGTATGGGTGCAGATCTTTTTGAATCTTACATTGGTGCAATTATCGGTACCATGGTGCTGGGCGCAATATTTATACAGGTGCCTGAATTCAAAGATTACATCGGCGGATTCGGAGCCGTCGTTCTTCCGCTTGCAATTGCATCAATAGGTATCGTGATGTCAATTATCGGTACATTTTTTGTAAAGGTTAAAGAAGGCGGCAGCCCTCAGAAGGCACTCAATACCGGTGAACTGGTTTCTTCAGTTCTCACAATTATTGCAATGTACTTCCTGATTCAGTATTTCCTTCCTGCCTCATGGCAGTTCCATGATATACTATACAATACTGACAGAACAATCACATCACTCGGGGTGTTTATTGCCACGGCCGTGGGTCTTGCTGCTGGTGTTCTTATTGGTTTCATAACTGAATTTTTCACAGGCACAGGTACAAAACCGGTGAAAATGATTGCAAAGCAGTCTGTCACGGGTTCAGCCACAAATATCATAGCAGGGCTGAGCGTTGGTATGATTTCAACAGCTCTCCCCATAGTAGTGATTGCGGCTTCAATCATCATTTCTTTTGAGCTTGCAGGTCTTTATGGTATAGCTATTTCAGCAGTGGGAATGCTTTCAAATCTTGGCATTCAGCTTGCAGTTGATGCATATGGACCAATCTCAGATAATGCAGGCGGTATCGCCGAAATGTCTGAACTTCCTAAAGATGTGCGTTCAAAAACCGATAAGCTGGATGCAGTTGGCAATACAACTGCGGCAATCGGGAAAGGATTTGCAATCGGTTCTGCAGCGCTTACGGCACTTGCACTGTTTGGTGCATTTATGGAAGCCTCAGACCTGAAGCAGATAGATATCTCAAAAGCCGGAGTTATGGCAGGGCTTTTTATCGGCGCCATGGTTCCGTTTCTTTTCTCGGCACTCGCAATGCAGGCGGTGGGAAGAGCAGCAATGTCAATGATCACCGAGGTGAGAAGACAGTTTAATTCAATTCCCGAGCTTAAAGCAGCGCTTTCAGTAATGCAGCGCAATGAAGGTAAGGAAAGAGAAGAATGGTCAAAAGAAGACGTTCATACTTTTGAAAGTGCCGAAGGAAAAGCTGAATACGGCAAATGCGTTGAAATTTCAACTGCCGCAGCAATCAGAGAAATGGTTCTGCCGGGTATTCTTGCCGTTACATTCCCTGTACTCGCAGGCTTTTTCGGGGGCAAGGAAATGCTCGGCGGACTTCTGGCAGGAGTTACCGTAAGCGGCGTGCTTATGGCTATCTTCCAGTCAAATGCCGGCGGTGCATGGGATAATGCAAAGAAAATGTTTGAAGAAGGTGTTGTGGTTGACGGAAAGACCTATAAAAAAGGTTCAGACGCCCACAAAGCTGCAGTTGTGGGTGATACCGTTGGTGATCCTTTCAAGGATACTTCAGGTCCTTCGCTCAATATTCTTATTAAGCTTATGTCAATTGTAGCGGTTGTGTTAGCTCCGCTGATTAAGTAAATATTTTAATGCGGGATTTGTAAAAAACGGCATACGGTTTTTAAGTCCGATAAAAATTGTATATCTTTAAGATCCGGATTTTATAAATCCCGCAAAAGTTCTTTGATAAATAAACACATTTAATTAACCCTACCCCTCTCAATGGGGTCAAATAACTGTCCGAAGGGAGGTTAAATTGAGAAAAAATCATTATGAAACCGCAATAATCATAAATGCGGCTCTTGATGATGAGCAGATAGAATCAATAATTACGCGTATTCATGATAAAATCACCACTAATGGCGGCGTTATTGAAGATACTGAAAAGTGGGGCAGAAAACGCCTTGCATACATGATCGATAAACATCGTGTCGGATTTTACATAATCTACAGATATGAAGCACCAGTCACACTTATCTCAGATCTTGAGAGATTTCTCAGATTAGACGAGTCCATTTTACGCTTCCTGACAATAAAACTGGAAAAATTCGCAATTGAATATTTTTCACAGAGAAAAGCCATGTCTGAACAGCAGACAGAAGCTGCCCCTGTTGAGGTAGCAGCCGCAGCACCTGCTGAAGTTGAAGTGGCAGCAGCAGAAGCAGCCGCTCCTGAACAGGAAACCGCCAAAGAAAACACGACTAATTAAACGTTCTGAAGGAGAGAGGTAATGGCTGAACTGAAAATGCCCGAGATAAATTATGTGATCATAGCTGGAAACCTGGTGAAAGATCCTGTTTTCCGCCAGACAAACAGCGGTACTCCCGTAGTCAATTTCACCATAGCATCAAACAGAAAGTTCAGAGACAGTTCAAATCTCTGGCAGGAAGATGTTTGCTTTGTAGGGGTTGTTGCGTGGAACAAGCTGGCTGAAAGCTGCAAGGAGCGCGTAAGAAAGGGAACAGCCGTGTTAGTTGACGGTGAGCTGCAATCCAGAACCTGGAAAGGTGAGGACGGAGCTGCAAGAAGCATCGTCGAAATTAAAGCAAGAAGAATCCAGTTCCTGAACAAGAGGTTCAAGAATTCTGGTGAAGAGGAAGTCGAAGAAGTTATTTCAGATTATGAAGATGACGCACCGGCTTACACAGATGATTCGTTTGATAAATTTTTATCACCTGAAGAATCAAACCTTATAAAAAATTCTAATAACTTTAAACATTAAGGATTTTCCCCGATTATGTTAAAATCAACAAAAGTATGTAGAATTACCCAGATGGGTATCAAATACATTGACTACAAAGACGTAAAACTATTACAGAAATTTATTACAGAGCAAGGCAAGATAATTCCCAGAAGAATTACCGGTACAAGCGCAAAAAATCATCGCGAGCTCACTATGGCAATCAAGAGAGCAAGACAGATGGCTCTTCTGCCTTATGTTGCTGACGCAGTTAAATAATCAGGAAGGAGAGTTTCATGAAAGTTATATTAAGACAGAATATTGACTCTCTGGGTAAAGTTGGTGACGTTGTAAACGTTAGTGAAGGTTATGCTTTAAACTACCTCATTCCCAAAAAGTATGCTTATGCAGCACTTAAAGGTAATGTTACCGCTTTAGAAGAGGAAAAAAGATTAATTGAGAAGAAAAGACAGAAAGAAGTTAACGCTGCTCAGGAAATCGCTTCAAAACTTAATGACGTAAGAGTTTCTCTTTCTGTACAGGTTGGCGAAGATGACAGACTTTTCGGTTCAGTCACTTCTCAGATGATTGCGGAAGCTCTTACAGAAAAAGGTTTTGAGATCGATAAGAGAAAAATCGAGCTTGATGAACCTATCAAAACACTCGGAATCTATGATGTGAACGTAAGACTTCACGCTCAGGTTGTAACCCCAATTAAAGTATGGGTTATTAAAGAGTAGTTTTTTTCCGCTCTTTTTATAAGCCGCGTGGTCATAAAGCCGTGCGGCTTTTTTTTTGCAGTTATCGTAAAGTCTGAAAAGAGAGCCGGAAATTATCAGACCGGTCAGTGTTCAGTTGATCAGCGCTCAATGAAGGGATGTATGAAGATCTCCGGGCAGATTATTAACGCCTTAATATTTAATGAGTAAAAGAGGTAGGAGAAATCGTAACGGGGGACTTTAAAATAAAAAACGCGGTCTGTGCCGCGTCTCTTATAAACTCAATGTAAACAAATATTATCTTGCGTGAATTTCTTTGTTTATGATCATTTTAGCGAGCTCGGAAGTGCCATTTTTTGCAATGGTTTTAAGAGCTTTAGCCGATACTTTCACGGTAACAAATCTGTTTAACTCCTGAACCCAGATTCTTTTTTTCTGAAGGTTAGGTAAGAATCTTCTCTGAGTTCTGTTATGAGCATGTGATATGCTCGAACCATATTTGACTTTAATACCTGTTAACTGGCACTGTCTTGACATCTCAAACCCAATTGATTAATATTTTTTTCTGAATTTCAAGATTTTAAATATAAGCTTATTTGTTCTCTTATCCAAAATAAAATTAAATTATTCTTAATCCGCTTTTTTCACCGAATCCTTTTGATTCAATTGCTCCCACTGAGTAAACGGGAAATAATTATAACGGTATTCATTATGTCATACAATTCTGCCTGTTAGTACCATTGCAGATTTCACGCCGGCAATTCAGCAGAAAGATTTTTATATATTTTTCACCTTTTTGTATTGAATACAAACAAAAGAATGAACGCGGGAGCTTATTATCATCTCGAGTTTTAAATTAAAGTTGCTTGCTTAAATTTGCTTTCCTCCCTTAAATTTTAGGTTATGAAATATGATTTCTGATCCCGAGGTCTAAA
>CAYPMQ010000175.1:0-7447 GCA_964411625.1 uncultured Ignavibacteriaceae bacterium | reverse complement strand
CTATTAATTCCGGTACTAGTCTTATTCCACCCCATGGGCTTACTGCTTTTTCGCTGTATTCTGCTTCTGTTAGCTGCACTTTTCAGGTGTCTTGCTTCATGGCAATAACTTATTGTTTTTTCCATTTATCCTATTGTACTCTTTTTTAATTTTTTTGGGTTAAATTAAATCAGACATTTTTTATAATTAACTTTCATCATTTAAACACGGGATAATTCAAGAGATGAACAATCCGCTGGAACACCGGAATAAGGCTTTCAATAAAGACTGAAACAGAAAGACCGGGATGCTATGAAGCCAGCTCTGAACCGTCATTATCTCTTGATAATGTCACTAATCCTTCCAAAAAATGCTCCGATTCTTGATGCCGGTTCAGGTACGTGTTCTCTTTTACCTTCCCTGCTTGCCTCAGAATTTAATAATGTTACCGCCACAGACATCAACGATGTTGCTCTTGCTCAGGCTGTTCAGATAATCGGCTCTGCAGGTGAAGATTAAGTCAGGTTTATCAGAGATGACATTTCAGCCTGTGCAGAACTTCATAATTATGCCCCGTTCCATCTCCGGCATGACCGTACCCTCCTCCATTTTATAATAACGGAAGAGCAAAGGGAGGGTTATCTTAACTCTGTTAAAAGGATGCTCTCCAAAGATGGTTACGTGGTAATAGCCGTTTTTGCCCCCGATGACGCAAAAAAATGCAGCGTAATTTACACAAGAAATTATTATGCAGAAAAGCTGCAAGAATTTTTGGGAGTGATTTTATTATGGAAAAGGCAGTGAAGCATCTTTACATCCAGCCATCGGGCTGAGAAAGGCCATTCACTTATGCTGTTTTCAGAAAAATCAGCTGATCTGTTTTATTGCTCCAGGCAGATTTACAGTAAATGTACTTCCTAATCCCGGTTTGCTTTTTACTTCAATTGTGCCACCGTTCTTTTCTGTGAACTCTTTTACAAGGATGAGTCCCAATCCCGTACCTTTCTCACCGGCTGTACCTTCCGAACTCAGACTTTCATCAAGATTAAACAACCTGCCAATATCATCATGACTGATTCCAACTCCGAAATCTTTAACCGAAATTTTTACAAAATCCGCCTCTTCAATGGCCGATATGAAAATTTCACTGCCCGCTTCTGAAAATTTTACGGCATTTGAAAGAAGATTTCTTATAATCATCTGAAACATATATTTATCAGCCTTAATGAGCAGCGAATCAGACACTTTCGTGTTGATTTTTATACTTTTTGCTGCAGCCTGGTTGTTATTTTCTGAAATGATTTCCTGTAATATTTCACTGATATTCAGTTTTTCCGGTCTAAATGCGATTTTGTTCATCTGCAGCCTGCCCCAGTCAAGGAGATTTACAAGAAGCTTATAAGCTCCAGCGGCAGTTTTATTCATCTTCTGCACAATTTTTCTTCTTTCACCGGGTTCAAGAGTTTCATCTTCTTCAAGCAGCACTTCAGAATACCCAAGGATATAGTGAAACGGTCCTCTCAGATCATGTGCGATCACCGAGAAAAATTTATCTTTCTGCGTGGATAGTTCCCTTATCTCATTTTCTGTATTTTTTCTCTCTGTAAGATCTGTTACAAACAAAATCAGAGTGCCGTCTATTGTTATTCCCTTGAAATCACAGTACAGGCGTTTCCCGGATTTTGCAGTTACCCATGTTTCGATACCTGATATCTCAGAGCAATCACTGATTGCCTTCTGAATAGATTTTGACCAGATGGTTCTGACCTTTTCTCTGTACGCGGGGTCAGGATATGCAAGAGCCCACCATGCACTGAGATCAGGCATATCATCACGCTCATATCCGAACAATTCTATGAACTTATCATTTACGCTGATAATGGTTTCTTCCGGCAGCTTTGACAAAATAACCGACAGCGGAGCATGTTTAATAATCTGCGAAAGGAATTTTTCACTTTCCTTTACCCTCTGCTCTATTCTGATCCTGTCAGTTATATTTCGTGATACCCCGAGAATAAAATCAAGTTCCCCTTTTTCATCAGGAATATAAGTTATCACCACTTCAGTATTTACAATATTACCATCTTTAC
This sequence comes from uncultured Ignavibacteriaceae bacterium, assembly GCA_964411625.1. Taxonomy (GTDB): domain Bacteria; phylum Bacteroidota; class Ignavibacteria; order Ignavibacteriales; family Ignavibacteriaceae; genus JABWCA01. The sequence goes on along the minus strand of CAYPMQ010000175.1, from coordinate 5,378 downwards.
ATGGCTGATCAATATTGATATAATTTTGAATTTTTTCATTCCCCTGTTCATAAAATGCCCTGATGTTTCGTTCCAGCACCTGCTGAAGAATCTGCCTTGATTCATTTGTAAGTAATTCTTCCATTGTCTGGTTCATCACTTCCTCGGCTGTATAACCTCTCAGTTTTTGAACTGATGGACTTATATATATAAGCCTGAGTGAATAAGGTTCCATCATCCAAACTACATCATGCATATTCTCGGCGAGGAGCTTATACATCTTTTCACTTTCAGCCAGTGCATTTTGAGTTTTGATATGAGATGTAATTTCGGGAAAGATTACATATCCGGCAATCAGATTATTTTTTTCATCATAAATTGGAGCCCCGTTAACCAGGCACCATTTTGAATTGCCGTTTTTTGTAACAATATTCATCATTTCACCGGAGGTCTTTTCTCCCCTGAGAGCGCGCGCAATAGGCACATTTGCGAAGTCAACCTCTTCACCTGAGGGCAAATAATGCTTCCATGACGGATTCAGATCGGTCATTTTCCAGCCCGTATAATCGGGTTCATCTTCTATTTCAAGGAAATCAATCAATGCCTGATTAATAATCTTAAATTTCAGATCAGGATAGGTGACAAGCACCATGGGTATCGGGGTTTGATTGAAAGATCCGCTTAGAAGATTTGTGTTATATTCAGGATTTTTACGGGCATCTGAAAACTCGGAACTTGGGTTAAAGATGAGAATATAGTTCTGATCCTTGCCGGTTATTTTGTGTATCCGGAGAGTGCAGTTTATTTTTTTTTCGCTTTTTGAAATCAGGCTGCATCGCATTGATCCCGGTAATTCTGCAGATTTACGGAGACTTCTTATCCCGGGTGAAAATTCAACAAGTTTTTCCGGATCAGCAGAAAGCAGTTCCTCCTCTGTGAATCCGAGCAGTTTTCGAAAAGAGATGTTTGCAGAAACGACTGAAAGAGTGCCGTCTATAATCAGTATCAGTTCTTCATTGTTTTCATTATGAATATCAGTTACAGGCATAATAATGGTAAGAAATATCTGGTTACTTATATCTGAAATAAAAAAACTTTATGACTTAAAGCAAAATTGTTTTTTTAATATAGCAAACAAACCCTATTAAACAATGTACACACCAGGCAATTATGCCGGTTTGAATCGGTTAAATTACGGGCTTTGCATTTTAGCTTGCTTAAGAATGAGGCTTTGATTAACTTAAAGGTTAAATTACCATGAAAAAACCAAACTATGATTTCAGTTTATACGAATTGAATCATTGCTGAAACATTTTGGTTGTTAATTCAGAAAAGTTTGCTGCTAACTAAAAACGGAAAGATATGAAGATTAAACATCTTGCCTTTTTGTTTCTGATTCTTGTCATTAATGCTTATACGCAGGTGCTTCAGTGGACACCATATTTTGCCACCAGAAACGATACAATCGAAATAATTTATGACGCTGCACAGGGTAACGGAGCTCTTGTAGGCACATTTCCAATTTATGCTCATACGGGAGTTATCACAAATCTCAGTACATCACCTACCGACTGGAAGTATGTCAAGACAAACTGGGGTCAGAATACCCCTGAAGTAACCATGCAGTTCATCAGCGGAACACGCTGGCGCATTAAATTCCATATACAGAGTTATTACAATGTACCTCAGGGCGAGGAGATTCTTCAGCTTGCCTTTGTTTTCAGAAATTCAACCGGAACGATTGTCGGCAGAGCTGCAGACGGAAGTGATATTTTTCTTCCTATTGCCCGGCCGGGGCTTAATGTCGCTTTGGTCACCCCTGCAGAGTCAGGTATTGTTCCTGCCAACAGCACTATAAACGTTCTTGCTCTGGGATCCTCACAGACAGTGAATCTGAAACTTCTTCTTAACGGGATACAGGTTGCTTCAGTTAATAATGATTCACTCACCCACAGTTTTCAGGTAACAACACCGGGTAAAACCAGAATCACTGCCATAGCTACTGATGCCCAAAATAATTCAGTCAGGGATTCAGTTTATGTTGTGGTTCATAATGCTCCTCAGGTTGCAGCGCTTCCCGCAGGTATGAAAGACGGCATAAATTATACAAGCGGCACATCAGCCACTCTGGTTCTATATGCCCCTGAGAAACAACATGTTTACCTGATAGGTGATTTTAACGACTGGGAAATTGAACCGGTACATCAGTTAAAGAAAACGCCTGATAATAACCGGTACTGGATAACTCTTGATAATCTGACCCCTCAGCAGGAATACAGATTCCAGTATCTGGTTGATAATTCAATCAGAGTGGGTGATCCCTATTCTCATAAAGTGCTTGATCCGTGGAATGATAAATATATCGATTCAGTCCGTTATCCCGGCCTGATACCTTATCCCACTGGTCTTACTTCAAATGTGGTATCAGTACTGCAGACAAACAGACCTCAGTATCAGTGGCAGATAACAAATTTCCAGCGGCCCAAAAAAGAGGACCTTGTTATTTACGAACTGCTCATCAGGGATTTTACGGAACAGCAAACTTATCAGTCAATAATTGACACACTCGGTTATCTGAAACGCCTTGGTGTTAATGCCATACAACTCATGCCGGTTATGGAATTTGAAGGAAATAATTCCTGGGGTTATAACCCGATGTTTCATTTTGCCGTGGATAAATACTACGGCACCGAAAATGATCTCAAGAGATTTATAGACGTCTGTCATCAGAACGGGATAGCAGTAATACTTGACGTAGTGCTTAACCATGCCTTTGGTCTGAATCCTTATGTCAGACTTTACTGGGATTCGGCTAATAACCGCCCTGCTGCTAACAGCCCGTTTTTTAATCCTGTTGCCCGTCACCCCTTCAACGTTGGCTATGATTTTAATCATGAATCACAGGCTACAAAAGACTACGTTGACCGTTTCAACCGTTACTGGCTTCAGGAATTTAAAGTTGATGGTTTCAGATATGATCTTTCCAAAGGTTTCACTCAGACAAACAGCGGTTCAAACGTGGGTCAGTGGAGTTCTTATGATCAGTCAAGAATCAACCTTCTGAAAAGAATGTCTGATACTATCAGAACTTATGATCCCGGTGCATTACTGATTCTGGAGCATTTTGCCGTGGATGATGAGGAGAGGGTTCTCAGCAATAACGGATTCATGCTCTGGGGAAATCAAGTTTCAACCTATAATGAGGCTCAGATGGGCTGGCATGATAATAATAAATCAAACTTTGAGCGGGTATCTTATAAAGCACGCGGTTTTAATGCTCCTAACCTGGTAGGTTATATGGAAAGTCATGATGAAGAACGCAACATGTACAAGAATCTGCAGTATGGTAACGGAAGCGGTTCTTACAGCATTAAAAATCTCGGAACTGCCCTCAACAGAGTAAAAATGGCTGGCGCTTTCTTTTTCCTGGTTCCGGGCCCTAAAATGATCTGGCAGTTCGGTGAGATGGGTTATGATTATTCAATCACTTACCCCTGTATGACGGATGAATGCCGCCTCAGCCCCAAACCTGTGAGATGGGACTACCTCCAGGATATCAGAAGAGTTAATCTTTATAAAGCATTCTCGTATCTGATCAATCTGAAGAAGAACTACGATGCTTTTGAATCAAGTGATTTCACCATGGATGTTTCCGGAGTTATGAAGAGGATCAGAATTAACCATGCAAGCATGAACGTTACGATCCTCGGCAATTTCGGAGTCACAACAGGGGATATCAACCCAAACTTCCAGAATACCGGCTGGTGGTATGATTATTTCACCGGCGATAGTATTAATGTCTCAAACACAACTGCAAATATTTCTCTCCAGCCAGGCGAGTACAGAATTTATACCACGGTTAAACTTCCCACCCCGGAGCCGAATATCGGTATGGGTATTGTAAAGGATGAAACCGGCATGGCTGAAAAATATGATCTTATGCAGAACTACCCTAATCCTTTTAACCCTTCAACAACAATCACCTTTACGATTGACAAAGCTGATTTTGTGAATCTCAGCGTTTATAATGTTGCCGGTGAAAAGGTTGCCACTCTTGTTAATCAGGAACTCACTACAGGTAAATACAACTACCAGTTTGATGCATCTAAACTCCCCAGCGGAATTTATCTTTACACCCTCACCTCAGGAGGTGAAAGAATAACCCGCAAAATGATGCTGATGAAGTAATATTCTTCCTCACTTCAGAAAATCAATTAAAACCCGTCATTTCCCGACGGGTTTTTTTATTTTAATCTCCTCCTGAAACTTCGGCGGCTGTAAGAATTCTGCGCAGTTACCTTACAGATATCATGATCAGTTCAGATAAAAATGCATGAGATTAATAATAAAATCTTTGCGGGTAACGCCCGCTTTACAGGTTAAAAGGATTCTCCCCAAAAAACTATTCCTGATTTTTGAACTTATTCATGAAAAATCTCATTAATATTTTATGATTATGATAAAGAATAAGATACTTATGATTATGGCTGCAATTGTCCTTGCGGGATGCGGCAGTGAAAAACGTGATATTAACGCCTCTGAAGGTGCGGTCAATAATATTTCCGTTTCCTTTGCAGAGGCTGATACGAACAAGGTTATAAAAACCGATGAGGAATGGAAGAAAATACTCACTCCCGAGCAGTATAATATTCTTAGGAAAAAGGGTACCGAAAGAGCTTTTACCGGTAAATATGACGAATTCTTTGAAGAGGGAGTTTATAAATGTGCAGGATGCGGTGCTGAACTTTTTTCATCAGACCACAAATATGATTCAGGCTGCGGGTGGCCTGCATACTGGTCATCGCTTGCAGGTGACAGAATTATCGAGAAACCGGATTACAGCTACGGAATGGAACGTATTGAAATTTTATGTGCAAGATGCGGAGGACATCTCGGACATGTTTTTGATGACGGACCTCAGCCTACAGGCCAGAGGTACTGTGTTAACTCTGCAGCATTGATTTTTGAAAAGAAGAAAAAGTAATCCCCGGGCAAGGTGCGGGGCTGTTTTTAAGTGTGCTCCTTATCAGCCCCGCCGCTTTTTTTATTTAAGATCGTTTTCGTTCAGTTCCATCTTGTATAACTCTTTACCGTCCACCCCGATAATTGAAAACTTCAGAACCCTCTCTTTCCTTTTACCTGATATCGTAAAGTAACCAAAATTATGGGCTTCAACAAGGCTGCCCGGAACTCTGTTAAAATTAGGTTCATCTTGGGCATGCGAGACACCCGCAGTGAGTGATGACAAGGTAAAGTCATAAAGCGGGTATGTCCCTTTTCTTTCCAGTTTTGTCACTTCTGAATGATGACGGTCACCGCTTAGAAAAATCACTCCGGGTATATTTTCCATTCTGATAGCGTTCTTTATATATTCCCATTCTTCCGGAAAAGTGGAATAG
>CAYPMQ010000174.1:0-7484 GCA_964411625.1 uncultured Ignavibacteriaceae bacterium | reverse complement strand
GTATTAGGGGGACTCCGTGATTTTAAGAAGCAGCAAAAAGCAATGTCAGAAGCATACAGGGTTCTGAAACCAGGGGGTTGGCTTCTTTTTGCCGAAAACACTACTGCAACTCCTTTCCACATGATTCTGAGAAGATTTTTCAGTCCCGTGGGCTCTTACTGGCGTTATATGAAAATAGATGAGATTCTGGAAATGCTCCGCCAGTACAGTAAGGTCTATTTCTCAACGTATGGCTTTTTCGGTACTTTCGGAAGAAATGAATCACAGAGAAAAATTCTTGCCGGGGTTGATAAAAACCTTGATAAGATTATTCCCAGGAAGAATAAATATATTTTTATAGCAGCTTGCAGGAAATAATATTATGGAAAACGCCGGAAAAATTTTATGGACAGATATGACGGTAGGGAATGCTGATGAAATCAGGGATTTTTACTCGGCCGTTATAGGATGGAAATCAGAAGAAATTGAAATGAACAGGGGAGAGTATTATGATTACAGTATGTACTCGGAAGATCCCACCTCTCCGAGCGCAGGTATCTGTAATCAGAAAGGTCCAAATAAAGGGCTTCCCCCGGGTTGGATAGTATATTTCGGGGTGACAGATATTAAAAAAAGTATAAACCGCGCAATGGAGTTTGGCGGTGAGGTGCTTACAGAAGTGAGGGAAATGCCCGGTTACGGTCTTTACTGCTTCATAAAGGACCCCAACGGCAATCCGTTTGCAATTTTTCAAACAACAGTAAGTTAAGATGAACAGATTTTTCAGAAAATTACTGCTAACTGCTGCTGCAATTACCGCAGCTTTGACGGTTAACGTTAATGCCCAGGATACAATTAAAATTGTGACCTATAATTTATTAAATTATCCCGGAAGTGACACCACAACCAGAAATCCATATTTCAGAAAAACAATGAAGGCTCTGAATGCAGATATTATCTGTGTGCAGGAAGTGAATCTTACTTCAGGTGTGCAGGGATTCCTCAACAATGTATTAAACGCAGCATCAGGAGCAGGTTATTCCCCGGGAACGTTTATCAGCGGCTTTGACAGCGATAATGCAGTTTTTTATAAGACCTCAAAATTCACATTTCTATCTAACACCCCTATTAAAGCAGGCAGCAGCTCAAGAGATATCAATGAATTTAAGCTGATTTTTAATGCCACGGGAGATACTATCAGGGTTATATCACTTCATCTGAAGGCGGGAAGTACTTCGTCTGATGCTGCACAGAGATCATCTGAGGTTGATTCATTAAGAAAATTCACTGATAAGTACCCCGGAGGAACCAACTTTCTTGTTTTAGGAGATTTCAATATTTATGGTTCTGCCGAAGCCGCCTACCAGAAAATGCTTCAGGTCACCCCGGGAGTTGAAGGAGAACTATATGATGCCATAAGCATGCCCGGAACATGGAATACTTCCGGTTATGCACGTTATCATACCCAGTCACCCAGAGTAAGGTCATTCGGAGGAGGTTCAAACGGGGGCATGGATGACAGGTTTGACATGATCCTTATGTCAAAGGCTGTTAAGACAGCGGGCGGTATGGAATATATTGCTAACTCTGTGACAGCATACGGCAATGACGGTAATCATTATAATGATTCAATTAACCGCCCTTCAAACATAGCAGTGGGTCAGGAGCTGGCCGATGCACTTCATTATGCAAGTGATCATCTGCCTGTGGCGGCGCTTTTCAGAATGAATCCATCAACAGGGATAGCCGATGAAAACACTCAGCCTGAATCATTCATTCTTAATCAGAACTATCCCAATCCTTTTAACCCTGGAACTACAATATCATACAGTGTTCCTTCAGAAGGATTCCTGAATTTAAGAATCTTCAGCATCAGCGGAGAAATCGTCACTGAAATCTTTAAAGGTGAAGTTTCACCCGGCAGATTCAGTTATTATTTTGATGCCGTGGAATTATCATCGGGAGTGTACTTTGCGGTGGCTGAATTCAAACAGAGAACGGGCAATACAGTCAGGGAAGTTCTTAAAATGACACTTCTAAAATAGTTACAGGAATCTGAAATACAGCATTACCGATATGATGATGGACTCAATAAGATTAATAATCAGACCGGTTTTTGCCATATCGGCAATCCTGAGTTTTCCCGCAGAGAATACTATTGCGTTAGGCGGTGTTGCAACAGGCATCATGAACGCCATACTGGCAGATATAGTGGCAGTAAGCATAAGCATCTGAGGATTTATTCCCCACTCAACTGATAACGAGGCCAGAATGGGAAGTAAAATCTGGGCAGTTGCCGTATTGGAGGTTAATTCAGTCATAAATGTGACTATCAGAGCCACCGCCAGTATAACAATAAAAGGGTGAATATCTTTAAAGGCCGAAAATGAACTGCCTATGAAACCGGAAAGTTTTGATGAAATAAATGCATCGGCAAGTGCAAATCCCCCTCCGAAAAGTAATATAATATCCCATGGTACACTTTTGATTACAGTATTATCTAGAAGATTCCCTGTTTTCGTTTTTGAAGGAATAAGGAACAATATCAGCGATATAAAAATTGCTACTGTTCCGTCATCGATAAAGCCGGCCTCCGGGAAGAGTCCTGCCCAGCCCGGAATGGTCATGAACCCGAGCTTCAGCTCCTCTCTGAATATCCATAAAAAGGCAGTTGAAATAAAGAGCATTAAAACCATTTTTTCTTCATATATCATAGGCCCGAGCTTATTCTTTTCGGACCGGATAATTTCCGGATCAATCTCAGTGCCGATCTTATCCCTGAAAAGTATTTTTGTCAGCAAAAACCAGACAATTATAAGCAGGACGGCAGCAAAAGGAGTGAACATAAGCATCCATTCCCCGAAAGAATAAGTTTTGATATCGGGGAAAGTTGACTGAAACACACGATAATACACCAGATTTGGGGGGGTACCAACTATGGTAGCAACACCCCCTATTGAACATGCATAAGCGATACCGAGCAGGAGAGACTTTGAAATATTGTCAGAATATTCTTTTGACGTAACCTCGCTGATTTTTTTTATAACCGCCAGACCAATAGGCAACACCATGACTGCTGTGGCGGTGTTTGATATCCACATTGAAATGAACCCTGATGCAGCCATAAACCCCAGAACTATTCTTTCGTATTTTGTTCCGAACAAGGTTACAAGTGAGAGAGCAATTCTTTTATGAAGATTCCAGCGCTCCATTGCCAGCGCAATGAGAAAGCCTCCGAGAAAGAGAAATATGGTTGAATTTATATATGACTGCGACACATCTTTCATGGGAGATACTGCAGTGATAGGGAAAATAATCAGTGGGAGAAGGGATGTTACTGCAAGCGGGACGGCTTCCGTTATCCACCAGACCGACATCAGGACAGCAACCGAGGCAACTATCCCGGCATTGTTAAAGTCTTTGCCAAAATCTGAAATTATATAAAATATTATTGCCGATAAAACTCCTGCAATAAGACCCGAACGCTTAAATGCAGTGCCGGCAAGAATTCTGGAAATCGTATCAGGCATAATAACTCAACAGTGTAAATTTATTAAATTCAATTTCTGTAAAAATATCGGGAAAAACAATTATTTATGACCCCGGGAATATTAATGAAAACAGGATGAGACGGAGAAATATAACTTTTATCAGGGGAATCAGTCTCTTTTCACTTTTCCGTAAAATAAAAGAGGCTGCCTCTTAAGAGGCAGCCTCCTGAATAACGGGATGAGCCGTAATTACTTCTGCAGAATCATCTTCCTGACGATATTACCGGAAGGGGATGATAACCTGTAAATGTAGATTCCGCTGGCAAGACCACGTGCATCAAATGAGATGCTGTATTTACCGGGGCTGAGTTCGCTGCTGACCAAATTTGAAACCAGCTCTCCGCTTATGTTATAAACGCTTAGAGTTATAAATTCCCGGGTTTTAACACTGAACTCAATTACTGTTGAGGGGTTAAACGGATTGGGGTAGTTGTTCATAAGATCAAACTCACCCGGATTTATGCTTCCGGATTCATGGTTTGAAGTGGGTGAATCATTCCTGAAGAACTGTCCGCTGCTTGTTGCTGCAATAAGTGACCCATCTGCCTGATTGTAAACAATAGCGGTCACTCTTGTACCCTGCATTCCGATTGACTGCCAGTTGTAAGATGCAGTATTATCAAAGGTTGAGGGAGATGCAAACCAGATACCATTATTCCAGGATGAAAGGAATACATTTCCGTTCTGATCGCCTGTAATACCGTAGATATAGTTTGCATTCAGTCCTGAGGACTCTCTTGCCCATGATACGCCTGCGTCATTTGAAATAAAGAGTCCTGACCCATATGCACCTGCAAATATGACACCGCTTGAAGATTTGCCGAGTGACCATATATAGGGAGTGCCGGCATTAACCATCGTCCAGCTAGCTCCGCCGTCAATTGATCTGGCAATGCTTCCGCCGAATGTACCCACGAGAATTGTGTTATTATGAATCAGAACAGAAGTAGCCGCCAGATTTTCAAGGCCGTTGTTAATCTGAGTCCAGTTTGCGCCGTTATCAGCAGATTTATATACTCCTGCTCCCCATGTTGCGGCATACAAAGCTCCGTCAGAGGGATTAAGAGCAAGTCCTCTTACATCATTTGTGGAGAGTCCGGATGAAGACCATGAAGCACCGTTATCTGTTGATTTATAGATGCCTCTTTCAGTTGAAGCATAAATTGTATTACCAGATACTACAATTGACCATATAAATGCAGCGCCCATACCGGGATTAAGATGCGTGAAAGTCAGGCCGGCATCAGTAGATCTGTAGATTTTGCCGCCCCATGTGCCAACAAGGATGTTGCCTGAGTTGTCATAAGTAAGGGTCCATCCGAATTCTTCATTGGGGAGCGGATTGCCTATTGCAGCCCAGTTGCCAAGACCTGAACCACCGCCTGAACCGCCGGAAGTAAGATCAGAGACGTGTATTGCAACGGTTGCAAAATCATCTTCTGTATCAATTCCGTTATTAGGGCTTGAATCGGGATCAAGCTGATCAGAAGCTGTTACTTCTGCTACGTTGGTTATAGTCTCATCAATCGGGAGATTGCCGATAAAAGGTCTGTTATTAAACTGTGCCTGTCCTGTTAACGATTTACAGATCATCTGGCCATGCTGAACACCCGTGGTGAAATTGATATCCGCTTTAGGTGCCAGAATGCTACCTGTAACGTCAATCTGTGATATGGTAATGTTTTTTGCGTTATAAAAGTTGAATAAAGCATTAGTATAGCTGGTACCGTTTACCACCAGGTTTCCGCCCCAGTCAATATTATTGCCTCTTACGTTAACCAGTACGACAGAACCGTTTGGTACATTTATAAAAACTTCCTGTGCATCGCTTAACTGCTGTGCAGTCAGGGCAAAAACATTAAGGAAAGGATCAGCACCATCAAGAGTTACTGTTATGCCGCTTGTGCTTACAGTAGTGGTGCCGTTGGTGGTGTATCCGTTAAGCTGAGCTGAAAGGCTCTGCAGATAATTTTTTGCCGCGTTAAAATTGATAACATTTCCCTTACGTTTTGTTCCGTCAACGATACCTACCTGCTGGGATATGGTTTCTGTATTGCCGTAAACCACGTTACCGCCAAAAATATCCCCGCTTACGAAAACAACATTTCTGCCGACAACCAGCACATCTTCAGTGCCGCCGGAAGCAGGAAGTGAATAGCCGACACTGTAATTGGAAAGGTAACAATCTCTGCCAACTGCTACTTTACCTTCGGTATCAGATGAAGGCTGATTCAGATCGCGCAGCACAAAAAGGTTATAATCTTTTGCCACGCCGAGATCAAATGCAGGCTGTACCTGTATATTTACTCTCGCTGTGATTGTGAGCTGTACAGAACCTCCTGAGGGAATCGAAAGAATATTCCAGGTTATCTTTCCATTGTTATATACCCCGCTGTTTGAAGCACTTATAAATTCAAGGCCATCAGGGAAAAGGTCAGAAATTTCCACATTAGTGGCAGAAATGGGACCTCCGTTAGTAAGGGTAAGTGTATATGTTATAACATCGCCGTTATCGGGTTCGGGATCACTTACTGATTTTGAAAGACTAAGATCAGCAAGCTGAGTCCATTCCAGATTTAATGAAGCTGTTCTGAGACCAACCGTGGGAGTTGCTAAAACCAGTTTCTGATATGTATTTGGGGCAACTGTATGGAAATATCTGGTTCCCTGAGGCACAATAACCTGTGCTGAGGCATTTATGGTAACATTTGTTGCCCCGGGATTGGGAGTAAAAGTAACAACCGGGGTCTCACCGGTTGCAGTTGTCTGAACGGTTGTCTGGCTCAGCACACCACCCGTTGCTGAAAGAGTTATAGTCACATTTGCAGCCGGCTGCGCCTGTTCATTAAAAGCCTTAAGTGTGAATGAAGCCGGAGTATTGCCGAGCAGAGACATATCGTCATCGGTAAAGAAAAGGGTTTTTACGGGGATGAGTGAGCCTGCATTGGCATTTGCGTCATTAACGATCTGGATTGCCCTGTTCCTGATCTCCGTACCGAGATTTGCATTGGAATTTGTTACTGTGCTGAGATCCACGCCGTCAGCAAAGTGCCATAACGCTATCTGAATTGCTGCAGCTTCCTTCTCCCTTGAATTAAGTGACCCGGGGTAAGGATATGATTTGTACGGAAAATAGTTCATCAAAACATAAGTTATTGTGGAAGGTGTAAAAATACTGTCTTTGTAGTAGTTGGGGTTATTATTCTTCCAGAATGCAAGATAATGAAGGATATCAACGCAGTAAAAATTTGCAGCGTTACCATCAACATCTCCTTTAAAGGTTCCTGCCCATGTCTGGAATACTTGCTGGGGATTATATGGGTTGGTGAACCTCATTTTATTCACTCCCCTGTCTGTAGCTGTCACCCTGGCAAGAGTGGTAGTTGTGCCCGAGGGTGTTAAAAATCCTCCGAATTTAACGGGAGAAGTATCTCCTCCGACAGTATCGGGTGAATTTGCAAATAAGTAGTTATTTGCTAAAAGGATCGAAATGATTAAAAGAAAAAAAGTAATGCTTTTTTTCATATTATTGAGTTTGCTCCTGTATTTAATTTTGAAAGTCATACTCAAAGATTGTGCCATAACAGGCAGCCTGATTAAGTTTATCCTTAGAGAAGTGAAGGAAAATGGATGTACTGAATAATGAAAGTGATTAAAAAAAGTTTAATCAATTATAACACGCATAATGCGCAAAACAAAATGTGTAATAAAATATAATTTAATATACATAATAAATCATAGATTACTATTATCAGTTTATTTTAATAATTAATATTCATCTTTTCAAGACCTGCATAGTGTAAAAATTTAAGACACTATTTTCAAAATGAGACAGTGTTTAATCAACGGTCATTTACTGCAAATCACTCATCAGGTTTGTTGCTTCCAGGATCATAATTTCCGGTTCCTGAAAAGATATTGCCGAAAATTGATTTCAGTCAATATTTTTTCTCC
>CAYPMQ010000173.1:0-7488 GCA_964411625.1 uncultured Ignavibacteriaceae bacterium | reverse complement strand
GTTGACAAGGGTCCGAGCGCAGTAAGAAGGATTAACCTTGACAGAGTTATAACAGTAACAGGAGAAGCTGAAGAGGGTGTTAATCCTAATGAAGTTCTTAACCGTGTTAAGACAAAGCTTGCGGGCTATGAACTTCCGGGAGGATATAATATTAACTTCACGGGCCAAAGCGAAGAGCAGGATGAAGCGTCAGCATTTCTCGGAAAGGCATTCCTTGTTGCACTTCTGCTGATCTTCCTGATTCTTGTGATTCAGTTTAACTCGGTTTCACAGCCGTTCATTATCATGTCTGCGGTGATTATTTCGCTTGTTGGTGTATTTATAGGGTTGATCGTTTATGCTATGCCTTTCGGTATCATCATGACAGGAATAGGGGTTATATCTCTTGCGGGAGTTGTAGTGAACAATAACATCGTGTTGATTGACTATACTAACGTTCTTATCAGAGCAGAGGGTATGACCAGGCGTGAAGCAGTTGTTGCGGCCGGCATAAGAAGATTCAGACCTGTTACGCTAACCGCAATTACAACAGTGCTTGGTATTATTCCGCTGGCATTTGGTTTCGGGTTTGATTTCTACAGCTTCACAATTGCAACGGGAGGTGAAAGTCAGGAATTCTGGAGATCAATGGGTATAGCCGTTATCTTCGGGCTTGCTTTTGCTACATTTCTTACACTTGTGCTTGTTCCGGTTCTTTATTCTATAGTTGAGGATATACCCGATGCTTTAAGACAGCTTGGCAGAATGATAAAAGGAATTTTCTCGGTTAAGAAAAAGAACAAGGAAGCGGTTGAAAGTGCCGAGTAAGCAATTCAGCCTTTAGACTTATTCAGGTGAGGTGAATTATGACCGGATATGATGAAACCAAGAGAGCCGGCGTTAACCGCTTTCAAAGATGTGATACCGGGCGTAAATGATAAACCTGAAAAGTATTACTTTTAATATGTTAACAGTTAGTTGATTGATTGAGGGGCGGATGCAATATTTCCGCCCTTTTAATCTTCCGGGTATTTTGAGATTGTTTTATAAAGTATTTTCCCTTTAATTAAGACATCTGATTTAAAAATTATTGTTCTGTTATTTGATGCCTGATGGCTGTAAAATTTGATAAACTTAATACAACTGCCTTTAATAAAGCCCTGATTCTGACTCTGTTTTCGGGCATTCAGATGGGGATTCTTTTCTACTTTAAATATTACTCCCACGGTCTTAATTACAGTGATTTTTCACTGATTTACACCGGTAACCTGCTCAATATTTTTATTTATCTGGTCTTAACAGGAGGATTCATAACTCTTGCTGTAAGAGTACCCGCAACACTGATTAAAATCTTTTTCAGGGTCAGTTTAATAATTCTTGCAGGGACAATTCTTCTGATTACCGGGGGAATACTGAATAAAGCTGAGATTTCAATGGGAAGCTTTTCATTTCTGGACAGTACTTTCAGCAAAGTTTTTACAGGGGTGTTTTTTAATCTCTATATACTGACGGTTTTTATGCTTATAAGCTATATGTGGATGCTCTATGCGGGGGTGAAAAGTTTTTTTGTTTTCAGGGTCATAAAAAATTCCGTTCTTATTGCTATTATTTTTTTCTTTTTTGCATTATTGAGCGTTTTTAATGAAGTAAGTATCACCGAACTGAAGCCGGGCAGGGATAAGTATGAAGTTGGTGTTGTTTTAGGAGCGGCAGTCTGGTCAAAAAATAAACCGAGCAATATTTTTAAGGCAAGAATTGAAAAAGGTGCTGAACTTTATAAAGCAGGTGTAATCAGTAAAATACAGCTGACAGGCGGAAATGCACCGGGAGAACTCTCGGAAGCCGAGGTTGCTCTGAAATACATTGAGGAGCTGAGGATTGGCAGGGAAGATATTATGATTGAAAAGAAAACCAAATCAACTCTTGAGCAAATAGATTTTATAAAAAATGAGCTTATTAAAAAGCAGAACATCTCAAAAATAATTGTAATTTCAGACATGTTTCACCTGAGAAGGACTTTTGAAATGTCAAAATTTTACGGAGTGAATATTACTCCCGTTGCGAGCAACAAGGTTCTTGAAGATATTAAATTAACTTATTACAGAATCAGGGAAACAGTAGCACTTATTAACTTCTGGCTTTTTGCCACTAAATAAAAGCAAACGGATATATGAGCATTTTTCATAAACAGAAAAAATCAAAAAGACGCCTTCTCAGAGAAAAAGTTCTTCAGGCATTATATGCATATTATATTAACAAAACTGATTCTGATATCGTTAAAAAATCATTTATTGATGATATTGACAACGAGGAAGACAGGGAGTTTTTCACAAGGTATCTTAACAGGGTTATTCTCAATGACAGCCGCTTTGATGCCGATATTGAGATGAAGATATTTAACTGGGAGCTGGAGCGTATAGCCCTGATTGACAGGATTCTGATTAAAATGGGGCTCGCGGAGTTTCTCAGTTTCCCTGATATCCCTACAAAGGTTACTATTAATGAGCTGATTGAAGTTGCAAAAGAATTCAGCACCTTCCAGAGCGGAAAGTTCATTAACGGCATTCTTGATAAGATCCTCGCCGATTACATGAAAGAAGGGCAGATTAAAAAAGAAGGCAGGGGGCTTGTCACTAATTCGTTCAGAAAAGCAGCAAAAGAATGACTGATAGAAAAAGGATTTTTGTCTGGACTCTGTTTGATTTTGCAAACACTTCTTTTGCCATAGTTGTTACCACATTTCTTTACGCTGTCTATTTTACGGAAACCGTGGCAAAGGGTGATAAAAATGCCGATTTATACTGGAGTATCTCAACATCGGCCGCTATGTTGATTACTGCAATACTTGCACCCGTAATGGGCGCCATTGCCGATTACTCAAAAGGCAAAAAGAAATTTCTCCTCTTTTTTACTCTTCTCTCCATAGTAAACACTGCACTTCTGTATTTTACAGGAGAGGGTAACATTGCAGCAGGAATGATACTTTTTATTCTCGCTAACATAGGATTTGAAGCAGGGCTTATTTTCTACGATGCCTTTCTTCCTGAGATCACAACTCCGAAAAACTACGGCAGGGTAAGCGGATATGGTTATGCTATGGGGTATCTGGGTTCACTAACCACGCTTGCAGTTGTCTTTCCATTTATAAACAATCAGTTGATCAAAGAGACTTTTCCTGTTTCGGCACTCTTTTTCCTTATCTTTTCACTCCCTATTTTCCTGTTCCTTAAGGAGAAGAGGGAAAATCTGGCTTCAAAAAACAAATCTTATTTGAAGATTGGCATTGAAAGGGTTAGGTTCACTCTCGGTCATCTCAGGAACTACAGAAATCTCAGTTTCTTTCTTCTTTCATACTTCCTTTTTATTGAGGGAGTGAACACCGTGATTTATTTTGCAGGCATATTCGCAAAAAGGACCCTGAACTTCAGTATGACCGAACTTATAATTTTCTTCCTGACGGTACAGAGCACTGCAATAATAGGTTCAATACTTTTCGGGATCCTGTCAGACTCAATCGGTCAGAAAAAAAGTCTTGTGATAACTCTTGTGATCTGGATATTTACAATTGGTTTTGCATACTTTGTACACACCAAGGTATTATTCTACGTGGTGGGTCTGTTGGCCGGAGTCTCAATGGGATCAAGTCAGTCAATCAGCAGATCCCTGATGACAAAACTTACTCCGGAAGAAAAGAAGACTGAGTTTTTCGGATTCTATTCATTCTTCGGAAAGAGTTCGGCAATTATAGGTCCATTGTTTTTTGGAATCATAAGTTCGGTAACGGGAAATCAGCGTTATGCCATTTTATCGGTGCTTTTCTTTTTTGTGAGCGGCTTAATTGTGCTGATGAAGGTGAATGATTCTCCCGGTAACTTGGTTCAGGGTCAGAATCCCGGGTAAACCTGGAAGTTTAACTTTTTTGGTCAAAGTTATTGAAGAAGCCTCCCGGCACTGATATCCGGGAAGCACTAAAATTATGGTAACGAAGGATCATCATAGTTAACAATCACATCATCACTCATCGGGAAACCTACACATGTAAGGCAGTAACCCTGCTTAATCTCATCATCAGATAAAACCGACTGATCAAGCAAAAGAATTTTTCCTGAAACCAGCTTAGTCATACAGGAAGAACAGGAACCGGTCTGGCAGGAATAGGGCAGGTCAATACCCACATCCATTGCCTGTTCAAGAATTGAAGTTTTTGGCGGTACATTCAGGTTATAAGATTTACCCTTATAGATCACCGTAACACTTCGTTCTTCCGGCTCAACATCAAGAAAGGTATCCTGTTTTATTGAAACAGTATAATATTCTCTGTGAAGTCTGCTTTTTGAATGACCGTGAGATTCCAGAGTCTTCATAACGGACTGCATCATTTCCTCGGGGCCGCATAAAAACACGTCATTCCCTGAATCTGCAACAGCGGGATCTGATGAGAGCAGGTTATTGATGAACTGTTCATTTAGTCTCCCTTTTTCGCCCTCCCATGAATCTGACGGGCGGCTGAGTATGTGAGTGACTTTGAATCTGCCGGGGTAATCATGTTCAAGTGCGGATAACTGTTCTCTGAAAATTATCGATGATTCACTGCGGTTCTGATAAATAAGCCGGGCTTTTCTGCTTTCACCTGTTTCAAGATGATGTTTCAGGATCGAGAAGAGAGGAGTAATACCGCTTCCGGCACCAAAAAGCGTAATGTGATCAGATTTCGCCCTGGCGGCGGTGAAACTTCCCATCGGTATAAGAGAGCTGAGTACATCTCCTTCTTTAATTTCCTCAAGAAATTTATCTGATACAATACCGCCTTCAATTTTCTTAATGGCAATACCCAACAGAGGAAGCTCTGAAGGTGTCGTGAAAATTGAGTAGCAGCGTCTCACCTCATTTCCGTTATCATCGAAAATAAGTGTCAGAAACTGACCGGGAACAAAGTTTACCTCTTTTCCGGAGATTTCTCTCAGATACATTATCTGAGCATCAGGGGTGTCTTTAATCAGCTTTTCAACTTTAAGCTGCAAATGAACTGATTTCATAATATCTCTTCCTTGTTACATTTTTCAACTATTAAACAAAATTCATTCTCAATTGAAAGTCCTTTATCCTTTGCATACCAGGCATGAACTTCCTCATGCCAGTTTTCTGAAGGCACCCCTTCTGAAATTCTCCGTTTTACCAGTTCCTGCAGGTTTGAAGGACGTGCGCCCCACAAAAATAATTGCGCTCCTTCCGCTGAAAATCCAACTACTCTTGGTATACTTCTTTTTCCTTCGGTCAGATAAAGGTCCATGATATCAGTGTTGAGGTCCCTTTCTATTATTCGCAGCTCCACTCCCGGGGTTGCATTAGCAATTTCACTGATTACGGGGAGGCTTTGTGCAGAATCTCCGCACCAGCCTTCGGTAATGACCAGCCAAAACATTTCTTTTTTATTCTTTCCGAGCAGGTCCCTTGATTTTTCAGAGAGTTTATATGTTGCCGTTATCCTTTTCATTCTCTGAACATTAAGTTTGTTATAGTTATAGATTACGAGTTCATTTTCGTTAAGTGATGCGGGGTTTGTGTTATTGACATAATCAATCAAATCCCTGCTAAACTCTGAGAAAGCTTTTCCTTCTCTTCCTCTTTTGATTATTTCCGCAGTCTCCATAAAAGTCCTTAATAATATCTGTAGAGTAAAGTGTACACTTAACTCTGCAAAAAAAGTCAATAATGTCTGAAAAAGTGGCCGTTTTATATGCCTTAAGCTTTTGGCACACTTATTGTAACACAGGAAGCAAAAAGGAGGTTCAAATGAAAAGGACATTAGTATTCTCGCTTATTGCAGCCGCTTTTTTACTTATTGTGAATGATGCGGAGGCTAAATACAGATACAGACACGATTTACCCGAGTTCTATTTTGAGCTCAGACATTCAGGAAGGTGGATAGAATTTGATGACGGACTTGTAGTATGGAAACCCAGGATCTATGACATTAGTTGGGCACCTTACAGAGTTGGTGAATGGATCTGGACCGACAGAGGCTGGTACTGGTATTCATACGAATCTTTTGGTGAGATTGTGTACCACTACGGAAGATGGTTCTTTGATGATTATTACGGCTGGGTCTGGATACCTGATTACGAATGGGCACCTGCCTGGGTTGAATGGAGATACTCTGATAACTGTATAGGATGGGCTCCGATGTCACCTTACGCTGCTTTTTCAGCATCATTCGGGTTCAGCTATACGAGAGTATATGTGATACCGGTTGCCCACTGGAACTTTGTTTACATCTACGACTTCAACAGACCTTATATCGGCAACTACTTTGTAGGTGAAAGATACAAGTACAGATATTACGAAGATACCAGATACTATGATAATACCGTTTACAGAGACGGTGACAGGTATGCTGTAAGAGGAATAGACAAAGATATTGTTGAGCGCAATGCCGGTACTAAGATCAAAACAAGGAATCTGGTTTTTGATGAAAAGGAATCAGGAGTTGATGATAAGAGAGTTGTAGTCAGAAATAAATTCAACGGTGACAGAGGTGACTACAATCGTGATGATATTAAATTTGACAGACCTGATTCAAAGATTAGCCTCAACCGCGGTGATCTTGAAACCGGAAGAGACAGTGATTTCCTTAAAGAACGCGATAAAGAAAGAAATACCGGGATTTACAGGAATTTTGATAACAGTAAACCTGTAATATCAGCAGGCGGCGGAAAAAATGATTCCGGGAATAAAGATAAAGGAAATGTCATCAGGATTGAGAACGGGCGAGACGATGAAAAGAGAAACAGTGGTGCCGGTATTAAGATTGAAAACGGCAGAAGTGATGACAGGAATATCACAAAAGATATAAGACCTGATGTGACTTCTGAAATCAGAACCGGAAACAACAATAAAAATGATAACGGAAATGTTGTTATTGATAAGAGACCTGATGTAACTACCGAAATCAGAACCGGAAACAACAACCGCAATGATAATACAAATAACAGAGGCGGAAACATAATTAAAAGGAACGAGCCTGAAAAGAAGATCATTGCAGACTGTAACGATGATAACGGAGGTTCAAAAGAAAGGGACAGGACACCCGAAATCAGAAAGAATGATGACAGAAAAAGCGTTAACTCCGGGGGGAACAACGGTAATTCAGGACGCTCACCGCAGGGAAGAAGTGAAAGTAATGGAAGAACTAAGAGCAGATAAATGGTGAATTAATTAATTAATCTCAAAACCCATATCTCCTCTCACTCAATAGAAGGGTGACCCTTAAAAGGTTACCCTTTTTTTGTGGTAATTGGATGCGGGCAATAGTTCGTCCCTGTTTATCAGGGTTTAGTCAGAAAGCCGTACTGATCATGGACGAAAGGCGATTGAAGTAAGAATTAGTGAAGTGAGCGGGCACCGGTAAACAGTTTTAACCCTGATCACATCCATCAAAAATTTTAGTTAAAGGTTGAAATTCATCCAAATTCTTAAATAATCCTTCGATCCAAGCCCTCTTTTTCCCGG
>CAYPMQ010000172.1:0-7573 GCA_964411625.1 uncultured Ignavibacteriaceae bacterium | reverse complement strand
TCCTTCGGTTAAAACCGACGGCAATAGATATGTGATTAATTGTTAAATAAGCACATAACAGTATTTCATCTGTTGCCGTTGACTTCAGTCGACGATGGGCAATGCCACCAAACCACCCCGGGCTTCAGCCCCATAAATACTTTTTGCCACGCTTTTCTTATAACATATTTTTAACCGGGCGGCAACACCTGATCTGATCTGTTTTTTGAGGAACAACACAGATGCTTTGTTCTGTAATTGCTGATTTCTTCAGATATTCTTCATTTCTGTGATCAGAAAACCCGGAACACCCGAGACCGGTTTTTGTTCCCTCAAATGTGGCTGAATCCACCTGCAAATCTCCGGGATGACGGTTAAATCACAATTTAAAGCGTGCCGCAGCACATCATCCGGGAAACCTGGAACCAGACCAGCCAACCAGCTGTATCACTCTTGTTGTACCATTCACCGGTGATTTTAAGATTATTCCCGGCTGAGGAAATAGTCCGTTTAATTCTGATTCTTTCCGTTTGTACAAAACAGACCTTTCCGAAAAAAATGACGGAATATTTTTGAACCATGAAAATCTGAAAATCAAAGTATTAGAAGAGGAGCACATGAAAAAAGTAATTTTGATTTTGATTCTGACACTGGGTAAGGTTCTGGTTGCACAGTCAACCAGCCTTAACGGCACTGTAAAAGATAAGGAAAACAAACAACCGCTTAATTCAGCAACAGTAACATTGCATAATATTCAGGATTCTGCCATGGTTACCGGGGCTGCAACAGACGCAAACGGTAATTTTGTTATTCCGGGGGTTAAAAACGGGGAATACTACCTTAAAGTAAGTTATATCGGATATGAGCCGCTGTTTATTAATAAACTCAGCGTTCAAAGCCAGGGTAAAATGGAAATCGGTGATCTTCAGCTCTCCTCAACCGCATACGCTACAAGTGATGTTGTGGTAACGGCAGAGAAAAACCTCCTCGAATATAATTTTGACAAAAAGGTGATTAATGTCGCAAAAGACATGACCTCCGTTGGCGGAACTGCACTAGATATTCTTAAAAACACCCCGTCAGTAACAGTTGATTCTGATGGCAACGTATCTCTCAGGGGTAAGCAGAATGTAACCATTCTCGTTGACGGACAGCCAAGACCAATGGGTAATAACGGCGGATCGATCCTGGAGATGATTCCTGCAGGCATGATTGATAAAATTGAGATAATCACAAATCCTTCTGCAAGATATGAAGCTTCAGGTGATACAGGAATTATAAACATCATCACTAAAAAGAACAGATCAGAGGGATTTAACACTCAGGTCAGTGTGAATGCCGGAACAGGGGATAAATATGGCGGCTCCACAAATTTAAATTACAAAATAGGTGATTTTAATCTGTACGGTTCATATAACGTGAACAGTAACAGGATGAACATGAGAATGTATCAGTATCGTGAGTTATTTGTGACACCGGGTAACACTTCATACCTCGTCCAGAACATGGCGCGTGATATGCATATGAAGACTCACACAATTAATTTCGGTCTTGATTACAATCTTACCGAAACAGATAAGCTGACTTTCTCAGTGGATACAAGATTTTTTGACAGAAGCCTTGGCGGTAACCTTAATACATTAAGTTATACCGGCATTCTGCCGAATAACCCCTCTTACAGTAAAATGGGTAATGCATTTGATACAAAGGGTATTGATCTGAGAGCGGGTTATAAAAAGGATTTTACAGGAAAAGGTCACGAACTTACTGCTGATCTCTTCTGGTCATACGGCGATGATACATTCAACAACGAGACTTTTAATCAGTATTACGATCAGAACCTCAATCCTCTCGCCCCCATAAAGTGGATGACAGGAAACTTTAATGTAAACCGGGTGGGTACTCTTCAGATTGACTATGTCAACCCGATTGAAAACGGGCCAAAGATTGAGGCAGGTTACAAAGGCTCAATAAAAGGACTCGATAACAATTACAATTATTACAATTTTGATTTTAACACAAATCAGTATGTAAACAACGCAGCAAGAAATAACAATTTCGTATACAATGAGCAAATCCACAGCTTATACGGAATGTATGCCGATTCGCTCCTCGGAATTAAATATCAGGTTGGTTTAAGAGGTGAGCAGACAATCATTGACGCAGATCAGAAGAACATCAATAAAAAAATTAACAGATCTTATTTTGATCTTTTCCCGAGCCTTAACCTCAACTACATGATTACTCAGGAGAACGGTCTTCATTTCAGTTACTCAAGAAGAATCAACAGGCCGAATCAGTGGTGGCTCAATCCTGCGGTGAATTATATTGATTCCACCAACTCATTTTTTGGTAATCCTGAACTTAATCCCGAGTACACAAATTCATTTGAGTTCGGGGTTGATAATTACTTCAAAGATTTTGATGTAACGACTTCGCTTTTTTACAAAGCGTCTGACGATCAGATCACTCAGTACAGACAGCTTAATTCGGCCACAGGCGTTTTTGAAAATACCGTTTATAATATCGGAGAATCAAAAAATTACGGTCTTGAACTTGTACTGAACACAAGGTTCCTCCAATGGCTGAGAATAAACGGAAGTGCTTCATTCTACAAAAATGAGCTCTCCGGTAACATTTCAAACTACTCATTCTCGAATAACAGCTTTGATTTCACATCAAGACTCTTTGCAAATGTTACTCTTCCCGAGAATATATTCATGCAGCTGATGGTGTTCTACATGGGCCCTACTGCAACTGCGCAGGGTACCCGCAAAGAGATGTACTGGACTGATATATCTTTCAGAAAAGATTTCTTCAACAACAAGCTTTCGCTTACTTTAAAGGTTAATGATATATTCAAAACCATGAAATTTGCGATGGATACTAACGGACCTAATTTCACTTCAATGAATGAATTCAGCAGGGATTCAAGGATATTTACTCTTGGAATTACCTGGAAACTTGATGCGCAGTTCAGACAGCCGGATCGTAAAAGACCCAACGGTGACGGCGGTCAGCCCGGCGGCGATATGATGTTCTGATCATTAAGATGAAATTACCGGAGTTTTAATCAGGAACAAGGAATAAACAATTTAATTTATGATGATAATGATGATGATATAAGTTGACCTGGCTAAGAAACTAATCTATCCGGTTAGAGTGAAGACAGAGAAAGACAGCCCCATAAAGGCTGTCTTTCTCATTTTAAACTGTACAATTTTTGGATATCTGTGGCGAGAATCATATTTTCCGATTGAAATTAAAATCAGGAGGAGATATGTCACGAAGCGGAAAGAAAAAGAACAGAGGACCATATTTTTCAGGCGGAAGCGGATCTTCAATTGAAGATGCCATTATAATTAACAGTGATGATCCGTTTGAAGGGATCTCGCTTGAATCGGTTTATATCTCGCAGTTTTATGAGCTTAAAGGAGAAAAATGGGAAATTCTGATGCAGGGGCTGGTGATTAGGGATGAAAGGTATTTTGATGTTATTACGGTCAGGGAAGAATCAGGGAGAGAAAGACAATTTTATTTTGACATAACCGCCTTTTACGGAAATTACTGATTCTAATTAACTTGCTTAAAGGCATCTTTTATCACGGATCAAATTTTTAATTTCAGTTGATGAACACAGGCAGAATTACTTCCTGAGCCTGATAAATTCAGATTGAAATCTTTGTAATTTAATTTCAGGGAATTAAAATAGATATTTAAGCACTTTGACATTAAATAGATTCGAAGGACAAAAAATGAGTGCAGCAAGAAATACAAAAAATGTGTATGGAGGCGGTGATGGTTCATCAATTGAGGATGCCATCATCATTAATTCCTCAGGTGTAAATTTAACACCTCTTAAAAGTTATACTCCGGAGATGAATTATATCACGGCGCTATGTAAGAGTCAAAAAAAGAAATTTATTGTGAAGGACAGAATTACTATGCAGAGGGGGCGTAAGATATATGAGAAGTTGTTTGTAGAATTCAGTGACGGAGAGAAGAAAGCTTTTATTTTTGATGTTACCGCATTTTACGGAAATTACTGAGGGGCAATAGTTGTTTAAGATATAAAATCGAGGAAAAATTGAACATAAATTCAAAATGGCTGATGATTGCATCAGCCTTGGTGCTGGGTGTTTTCGGAGTGCTGACTTCATTTTTTGCCAAAGAATTACTGCTTCACACTAAAGTGACATCACAGGGTGCGGGTGAAATGTTTATGCAGTTTCTGGCTGCCGGAATGCTCGGGTTTGCTTTCATGAACTGGACCGCAAGAAATGCAGTGCTTGGCGGAATTTACGGTCGCCCGATAATTATTGGTAATCTGATTCACTTTGCATTGGTTCTTATCGCAATGATTAAAATGATTATTGCAAAACCTGACCTCCCCGGTATGTGGGTTCTTGCAGGAATTTATCTGATCTTTACGCTCGGATTTCTTAACGCCATGCTTTTTCATCCCGCAACAGCAGCGAAGAAAGAAAAATCATGAATTGGGTTGGCGGTAAATTTTAGAAAACGGTTTTTCCCTGGACCCGGGAATTGTGGGTGTTGTAAGCGAAAAATTTGTAATACGCACCAATCCGGAGAAATCAGATTAATATTAAGCCCTTGAGAACGCTGTAAAGGTTTTCCGTTTCCAACAAGTCGTTTATGCAAAATCATAATTCCCCTCAGGAGATTTCCGTGAATTTATGTGTTTATGAGCTGC
The DNA here is from genome assembly GCA_964411625.1 of uncultured Ignavibacteriaceae bacterium. Lineage (GTDB taxonomy): Bacteria > Bacteroidota > Ignavibacteria > Ignavibacteriales > Ignavibacteriaceae > JABWCA01. Next base: position 2,880 of record CAYPMQ010000172.1, on the reverse strand, counting down.
CGTGAATGCAAAGTTTTGACCGGATCAGATCAGGGATTAAGAGATTCAGGGATATTAACCCTCCTTCCACTTCAGTACAGAAATCGCCTGCTGAAATTTTTCACCGGCAATGGTGACATCTTCTAAAGGCGGAGATCTCCTGCGGATATGATCTCTCTGTTGTCTGATGTATTCTGCAAACCGAAATCTCCGATGCATATTCAGAAATGCAGCAGGCATTTACTTAACCGCATGAGATATTCGAAGGTTTTACGTCAAGTTGTATGGGAGATTTAAAGCCGGCCCCTCTTTAAAACAAAAAAGCCGTCCTGAAAACCGGGACGGCTTATAATCAAACGATTCTTAAAACTTAAATCAGACCCAACTGCGATCCTACTTTTTTGAATGTATCAACAATGTAATCAAGGTGCTCATCCTCATGAGAAGCCATGTAGCTGGTTCTCATCATCTGTCTTCCCTCAGGCACACCAGGGGAGATAAATACGTTCACAAAAACTCCGCTGTCATAGAGCATTCTCCACATTTTGAATGCAACTTCATCACTGCCGACTATCACGGGAACAATACCCGTTCTTCCGTCAACAACGTTAAATCCTGCAGCTTTAAGATCCGTTCTTGCTTTCTGTGCGTTTCTTACGAGTTTCGTAACGAGTTCAGGCTGTTCTTCAAGGATATCAAGAGCTGCCAGAGCAGATGCAACCGCAGCCGGTGTGGGTGAAGCACTAAATATAAGCGCAGGAGCGTGATGCTTTATATAGTTGATCACTCTTTCAGAACCGTAAACAAACCCGCCAAGTGAGGCAAATGTTTTGGAAAAAGTACCCATTGTTATATCAATCTCATCAACGAGGTTGAATTCACTTGCAGTACCCCTTCCGCCTTCACCTATTACGCCGACAGAATGAGCATCATCAATCAGGATACGCGCATCGTATTTCTTTGCGATTTCATTTAAGCGGGGAAGGTCAACTATCTCGCCGCCTGTAGAAAAAACGCCGTCGCTGACAATTAGTTTTCCGGCATCTTCGGGGAGTCTGGATATCACTCTTTCAAGGTCATCCATATTGTTATGTTTGTACCTGACAAACTCTGCCGTGGCACCTTTTGCCATAAGATTAGCTGAAACAATACATGCATGATTATCACGGTCAGAAACTATATAATCACCTCTCTGAGCGAGTGTCGGGATAACTCCGAGAGCTGTCTGAAATCCGGTGCTGAATAATAAACAGGCTTCCTTTTTGAAGAATTTTGCCATTCTTGCCTCAAGCTCAACATGAAGATCTATTGTTCCGGTAAGATATCTTGAACCCGAACAACCGGTTCCGTATTTTTCAACGGCTTTAATGGCAGCTTCCTTAACCCTTGGGTGAGCAGTAAGTCCAAGATAATTATTTGATCCAGCCATTACAACTTTTTTACCTTCTATCTGAACAACGGGGCCCTCGTTTTCTTGAATGGGTCTGAAGTAAGGGTATAAACCCATCGCTTTTATATCGTCAGCTCTTGTGAAATCATAGCATTTTTTAAATAAATCCAAACAATCCTCCGGAAATGTTTACGCCATCAAAAAATTCATTAAAGTAATTTATTAATGTATGGTAATTCATTAAATATTACAACCTTTAACCTTTGGCATTTCAATACTTTACGAAATTTCACAAAGGAAAAAGATCTGTTTTTTTATAAAAATGAACACAGAAAAACTGGTTTTCATTTAATCCCTGGTAAACGGGTAATAACAGTAAAAATGGTATTTGAAAATAAATAATTCAAAAGTTAACAATTTTTTTACAAATAATATTGTTAAATTTTCTTATAGTGTATTTTCCAGATGGATCATCAAATCATAATATAAATTTATTTAAAGAATAATCTTATCAGAGGAATATGAGTGATTTAGCTTTAGTGACAGGCGCCAATGGTTTTGTGGGCAGTCACCTGGTTGACAGGCTGCTTGAAAAGGGGATGAGAGTGAGAGTGCTTGTCAGGAAATCAAGCGATATGAAATGGCTGAAGGGGAAGAATATCGAAATTAACAACGGTGGTTTATTCGATAAAGAAGAACTTAAGAATGCTCTGGAAGGAGTTTCTTATGTTTTTCATGTTGCCGGCACGGTGAAATCAAAGAAGCCCGAGGGCTATTTCAGAACAAATGTTGATGCAACCAGGAATCTTTTGGATGCTGCGCTTGAGTTTAAAGATCAGATAAAAAAAGTTGTTGTAGTGGGAAGTCAGACCTCTGCCGGGCCCTCTCCCGCAGGAAAAATTGTTAATGAGAACGATACACCATCCCCAATAACTACTTATGGCAGAAGCAAGCTTGAACAGGAAAAACTCAGTCTTACCTATGCTGATAAACTTCCCGTTACCGTTTGCCGCTCACCCGCCGTTTACGGTGAAAGAGATACAGAGGTCTTTATATTTTTTAAGACTTACGCAAGCGGACTGTTTACCACCATCGGATTTGATAAAAAGAGACTCTCCCTGATTCATGTCTCTGACCTCGTTGAGGGTCTTTATCTGGCCGGTGTTACCCCTGCATCATCAGGGCAGGTGTATTTCATCAGCAGTGAAGAGATTTACACTTGGGAGCAGATTGGCGATATCACCGGAAAAGCCCTTGGCAAAAAGGCAATTCATCTCGCTATTCCGCATTTTATTGTTTATACAGTTGCTGCAATTGCTCAGTTTTTCTCGATGTTCAGTTCAAAGGCAGCAACACTGAATCTTGAGAAAGCCCGTGATATTGTTCAGTCAGCATGGACCTGCGATACATCCAAAGCCGTTAAACAGCTTGGTTACAGACAGCAGGTGAGCTTAGAGGCCGGGATTAAGAGAACAATTGAATGGTCAAGAAAAGAAGGCTGGCTTAAATAG
>CAYPMQ010000171.1:0-7590 GCA_964411625.1 uncultured Ignavibacteriaceae bacterium | reverse complement strand
GGTTGAAACAGTGATAAGAGGCAGTAAGAGCCAGCTTATCATAGAGGTTTATATAGATTCAGAAAATCCTGTCACCATAGATGACTGCGCAGCTCTCAGCAATAAAATAAATACCATTTTCGAAGAAAAAACGGTTATTGACGGTAATTACCGCCTTGACGTATCTTCACCCGGAACAGACCGGCCTCTTAGGTATCTTCAGCAATTTCCAAAGAATACAGGAAGATTTTTTGATATCGAATACACGGAGAATGGTGAAACAAAAAAACTTTCCGGTAAACTGCTTGGAGTTAAGGGCAGTAAATTAAGGTTTGCGGTCAAAAAAGAAGAAATTGAATTAGACCACGGGCAGATTATAAAAGCAATTGTAAAAATAAGTTTTTCATGACGGAGGAAGCAGGATGAATGCCGAGATAGTCGATTCCTTTTCTCAGATGGTAAGAGAAAAGGGAGTTGATAAAGATGTTCTTCATGGTATTATTGAAGATATCTTTGGTATTATGGTAAAGAAGAAATATGGTGAAGAAGCCGTGTTTGACGTTGTGGTTAATATTGACCGCGGTGATATTGAAATATACCTTACCAGAACGATTGTTGAAGAAGTTACCAACCCCAACAGGGAGATAAGCCTTGAAGAGGTTGAGATGAGAGGTAATGAAGACGAGCTTGATGTTGATGATGAATATGTGGAGAAAATTCCTCTTGCAGCTTTCGGGCGCCGCCTTGTAACTCTGGCAAAACAAAGTCTTAATCAGAAAATCAGGGAAGTTGAAAAAGAAAATCTTTTCCATAAATATAAAGACCTGGTTAACGAAATTGTGATAGGTGATATTTATCAGATCAGAAAAACCGATATTCTGGTTAACCACAATAAAAACGAATTAATGCTCCCCCGTGAGGAACAGATACCACATGAAAAGTACAAAAAGGGGGAATCGATAAGAGCCATCGTTAAAGAAGTCAGAAGAGGCAAAAACGGTCCCGAGGTTATTATTTCAAGGAGCGATGAACTTCTTCTAAGAAGGCTTTTTGAAATTGAAGTTCCTGAAATTTATGACGGTATTATTGAAATTAAAGCTATTGCAAGAAGACCCGGCGTTAAAGCCAAAGTGGCTGTTGAGTCGGTTGATAAAAGAATTGACGCCGTTGGCGCATGTATCGGTATGAAGGGTGTAAGAATTCACTCAATAGTACGCGAGCTTAACGGAGAAAATATAGATGTGATTAATTACTCGCCTGATCTTAAAGTGCTTGTCGAAAGATCGCTTGCACCCGGAAAAATCAATCAGGTTGAGATCATAGAAGACGAGAATCTCATAAACGTATATGCCGATACTGATCAGGCCAGTCTGATTGTAGGAAGACAGGGTGTTAATATCGAGCTTACCGAGAAGCTGACCGGATACAAGGTTATGCTGATAAGAGAGCTTAAGGATATTGACGAGCTTGATTATGATGTTGATTTATACGAATTCAGAGATGAGCTCGGAGACGAAGTTTACTTCAAACTGATCAACGCAAGATTTGACAGCATGCTTGAAGTGCTCAAAGCAACTGACGAACAGCTTGCCAGGATTGAAGGTTTTGATGAAGTGACCATTGCTAAGGTTCGTGATATATTGAAGACCGGATTACAGGAAGACTAATACAGAATTCGGGAGAAAACAGGATACAGAATATGTCTGATTTAAAAGAAAAAAAATTAAGAATAAGCAAAGTTGCATCTGAGTACAATCTTTCTGCCGATCTGCTTATTGATTTTCTGAAAAAGAAAGGCTTCGAAGCCAGAAGCATCAACACACCGGTAACGGATGAAATGATGGAGGCTATTGAACAGCAGTTCAGGAAGGAGATCGAAAAAGCGAGGGCACATTACAAGAAGGTTGAATCGATAAAAGAGAAACTCTTTGGTAAAAAGGAAGAAGAAAGACAATCTGAATCCGAAGAAATCTATCCGAAAATACCGGCTGAAGCAGAACCTGAAGAGAAACCTGAAGCGGAGTACATTCCCCTCCGTGAAATAGAAGAGGCCGGAACCGAAGAAGTACAGCAAAGACCTGCCGAAGCCGAAAAAGAAGCAGAAAAGGCACCCCTTCAGGCAGAACTAAAACCCGAAGAACCGGTTAAACCCGAAGAAGTTAAACCTGCAGTACAGGAAACAAAACCCGCTGAAGAACCAAAACAAGTACCTGTTCAACCGCAGGCTCCCCGTGTTGCGCAGCAGACTCCGCAGGCTCCGAGACAGCATTTTCACGAAAAACAGGGTCATCAGCAGCATAAACCACCTTATGACAGACAGCAGAATCAGCAGCAGCCTCAGAAACCTCAGCAAGAGGGACCCGGGAAAGAGGAATACCCACGCCAGCCGGAAAGTGCAAACTTTGTCGGTAAAAGGAAAATGCAGGGTCTTACAATTCTCGGCAGATATGAGGATATAAAATACAAACCTGCCGATAAATCAAAAGACGTGCAAGTTGCTCCTGATCAGAACAGAGACACTGCAAGACCCCCGAGACCCTTTGAACAGGGTGCGCAGGAACAGATTTCAAATGATCAGAGTGATGATAAAAAGAAGAATAACAAAAAGAAAAAGAAACCGAGGTCAAAGAAAAAAGAGGCTCCGGTTGAGGATAATGAAATAGTAAAAAAGAAGCAGAAGGTCAAAAAGCTTGAAATTGACCAGCGTGAAGTGAAAGAATCCATAAGAAGAACAATGCTCAACGCTGATGAGTCAAGCGTATCTGCCAGAGCTGCTTCAAGAAAAAAGAAAAGACAGCAGCGTCAGGAACTTGAAGAGAGAAGACTTGAAATAAAAGAAGCGGAAAGTAAAATTCTGCGCGTTAATGAATATGTCCAGGTAAACGAGCTTGCAAACCTCATGGGAGTATCTGCTGCCGAGGTTATAGCAAAGTGCATCGGACTTGGTCTTATGGTTTCGATAAACCAGCGACTGGATATGGATACCATTACTCTGGTTGCAGATGAATATGATTTTCAGGTTGAACTTGAAGAGGAATTCACTTCTGAAGAGCTTGTTGACGTTGAAGATAAAGATGAAGAGCTCAAGCCGAGGCCACCCGTGGTTACAATCATGGGTCATGTTGACCATGGTAAAACATCACTTCTTGATTACATCAGAAGCGCAAACGTGGTTGCAGGAGAGGCTGGCGGTATAACCCAGCATATAGGTGCTTACAGAGTTGAAGTGTCTGACGGCCGTTATATTACGTTTCTCGATACTCCCGGTCACGAAGCGTTCACCGCTATGCGTGCCCGGGGCGCCCAGATCACCGATATCGTTGTTCTGGTTGTTGCGGCTGATGATGCAGTGATGCCCCAGACCCTGGAAGCTATAAGCCACGCGCAGGCTGCCAATTCACCCATTATTGTGGCAATTAATAAAATTGATAAACCTGCTGCCAATCCGGATAAAATCAAGCAGCAGCTTGCAGACAGAAACATTCTGGTTGAAGAATGGGGCGGAAAATATCAGTGTGTTGAACTTTCCGCTAAAAAGGGACTAAATGTTGATCTTCTGCTTGAGAAAATTCTTCTTGAAGCAGATCTTCTCGAGCTTACAGCAAACCCTGAGAGAGCAGCCAGAGGCGTTGTGGTTGAATCTGAACTCGATAAAGGCCGAGGCATCACTGCCACGGTACTTATTCAGAAGGGCACACTCAGAGTGGGCGATCCGTTTGTATGCGGTATTTACCATGGCAGGGTAAGAGCAATGTTTGATGAAAGAAACAAGAAAGTTCAGGAAGCAGGACCTTCAACACCTGTACTGGTTATCGGATTTGAAGGTCAGCCTCAGGCGGGCGATCTGTTTGTCGTGGTTGATTCCGAGAAGAGCGCACGTGAAGTTGCAAACAAAAGACAGCAGCTTAAACGTGAGCAGGATAAGAGACAGGTTCACCATATCACTCTTGATGAAATCTCAAGACAGATTAGCCTCGGAGGAGTGAAAGAGCTCCCGATTGTGGTTAAAGGTGACGTGGATGGTTCAGTTGAAGCTCTCGCAGATTCATTGATGAGACTCTCAACAGAAGAAGTTAAAGTTAAGGTTATTCACCGTGGTGTCGGTGCTATTTCAGAGAGCGACGTGCTCCTGGCAGACGCCTCAAAGGCAATCATTATCGGTTTCCATGTAAGACCGCATGCAAATGCAAGAAAACTTGCTGAAACCAATAATGTGGATATAAGAATTTATAATATCATCTATGACTGCATCAATGAAGTTAAGGCAGCCCTTGAAGGTATGCTTTCACCGATCCTCTCAGAAGAAATCACTTCTTCAACCGAGGTGAGGGCTGTGATCAAAGTTCCGAAAGTCGGTACCGTTGCAGGCTGTTACGTGCTTGAGGGTACCATCCACAGAAATGATAAGATCAGACTCATCAGAGACGGAATCGTGATATTCACGGGTGATATTTCTTCACTGAAGAGATTCAAAGATGACGTTAAAGAGGTTGATCAGGGTTATGAATGCGGTATAAGCATAAATAACTTTAATGATCTCAAAAACGGTGATATAATTGAAGGTTTCAAAGTAGTGGAAACCAAGAAGAAGTTATCATAAATTCACAGAGAGAAACCGCACCCCTGAAAAGCTGCGGTTCTCATTGTGTGTAAAAGCTGTAAGGTGAATTATGGGACACAGAGCTGCAAGGCTTGAAAGTCAGATTAAAGATGAGCTTAGTCTTATCGTTCTGCATAAATTGCAGGATTCGGCATTCGGGCTGGTGACTATAACGGGGGTAAAATTATCACCTGATCTGAAAATTGCCAAAGTTTATATATCAGTTTATGAAAAGAGCAACATACCTGTGGTTCTTGAGAAATTTGAAACTTCAAAAGGGATGATCAGAACGGAGCTGGCTCATAAAATAAGAGTGAGATTTGTACCTGACCTCAAATTCTTCATTGATGATACACAGGATTATGTTGAGAAAATTGATTCATTGTTGAAGCAGATTCATGAGAGTGATAACAAAAGAGAACTGGAATGATATTACTCCGGATTTTATTGCCGGCGAAGTTTTTCTTATTGACAAACCTCAGAGATGGTCATCATTCAAAGTGATTCATGAAGTCAGGAAATACTGCGGAACCAGAAAAGTGGGCCATGCAGGTACTCTTGATCCCAGGGCAACGGGTCTTCTTATTATCTGCACCGGAAAGAAAACCAAAAGCATAACGGAGTTTCAGGACCTGGGAAAAACATACACAGGTGTGATAACTATCGGGAAACGCACCCCTTCAATGGATGCGGAAACCGAAGCTTCCGAAGAGAAGGATTTCAGTTATGTTACTCATTCAATGATTGAGGATGTCAGGAAATCATTTCTCGGAGAGACAGAACAGATACCTCCCATGTATTCCGCAGTTAATTTCGGAGGCAAAAAACTTTATAAAATTGCCAGAGCCGGCAAAGAGGTGAAAAGAGAGCCAAGAAAGATAACAGTTTCCGAATTTGAGATTGAAAATATTGATCTGCCTGATATTAGATTCAGGATAAGCTGTTCAAAAGGAACATACATCCGTGTCATCGCCGATGATTTTGGAATGAAGCTCGGCTGCGGTGCTTTCCTTAGCGAGCTGAGAAGAACCGGAATCGGAGTTTATGAAGTTGATAAGGCATTTTCCCCTCAGGAATTTATCGGGTTGATGAGGCTGAAAGGAGCTGTAGAGCTCAGTTCCTGACATTTATCACTATTTAATGAAATAAAATTATTAACTTTATTTTTGTGAAAATTTATTTTTATTGATGAATATATACAGAAGTATTCACGAAGTCGGATTTGACAAAAAAACTGCCCTGACGATGGGTACGTTTGACGGAGTTCATCTCGGCCATCAGGAGATACTTTCCGTTCTTAAGAACAAAGCTGCAGAGAAGGGATTAAGAAGTTTCGTAGTCACTTTCGAACCTCACCCCCGCACAGTTGTTGTAGGCCTTGGCAGCCCGCTTTATCTGATCACTACAATAGATGAGAAAACGGAGTTGTTTGAAAAAGCCGGGGTTGAAAACCTTCTGATAATTAATTTCACCGAAGAATTTTCACAGACCCCCCCTGAAATGTTTTTCAGGGAGTATATCATTAATAAAATAGGTCTCACAAGCTGTATAATCGGTTATGATCACAGATTTGGCAGAGGCAGAGACGGCAGTGAAGAGGTTATCCGTAAGCTGGCAGCATTAAACGGTTTTGATGTGACCACTGTTGGCGCAGTACAGATAGGTGATATCGTGATAAGCAGTTCAAAGGTCAGACATCTGATTTTTGACGGGGAAATAAGACTGGTTGAAAAAATGCTCGGGAGACATTTTTCTCTTAAAGGGCAGGTTGTTAAAGGTGACCAAAGAGGAAGGCTTCTCGGGTTCCCGACCGCAAATATCAGGCTTACTGATAAAGATAAGATAATACCCGGTGTGGGTGTTTATGCCGTTGTAGCCGAATGTGACGGTATAAGCCATAACGCCGTTATGAATGTGGGTTACAGACCGACTTTTGTTACCGGTGAGCTCACCATTGAAGTGCATCTTCCGGGATTTGACGGTGATCTTTACGATAAAAAAATGCAGGTTACCGTAATTGAAAGAATACGCGGGGAAAAGAAATTTATATCAAAAAATGATCTGATTGAACAGATTAAAAGTGACATTCAGAAAGCACAGGATTTTTTCAATAATTAATCCCGGTTAATTCTGGGGTTGGATCGTATAACTTAACTAAGGTAAAACAAAAAATGACACAACAGGAAAAACTCGAGATTATCCGCAAGTTCGGAACATCTGAAAACGACACAGGAAGAAGCGAAGTCCAGATAGCTCTTTTAACCAAGAGAATCAATGATCTCACAAGCCACTTCCATGCTCATTCAAAAGACCATCACTCCAGAAGGGGACTTCTCATGATGGTAGGTAAAAGAAGACACCTTCTTGATTACCTTGCAAAGAAGGATATCTCCCGTTACAGAGCCATAATCAAAGAATTAAATATAAGGAAATAAGGTAATTTAGATGATTTGCATCAAAGAAGTAGAAGTTGGTGGAAAGAAAATAACGATAGAAACCGGTAGGTACGCAAGACAGGCCTCCGGAGCTGTTATGGTAAGATGCGGTGATACGATGGTATTGGTTACTGCAGTTGCTGCTGCCAAACCAATGGAAGATATAGATTTTTTCCCGCTGCAGGTTGAATATCGTGAGAAATTATCTGCCGCCGGCAAAATTCCGGGCGGATTTCTCAAGCGTGAAGGTAAACCGAGTGACAATGAAGTATTGAGCGGACGACTGATTGACAGACCCATCAGACCTCTGTTTCCCGATGAGTTCAGAAATGAAACTCAGATTGTTGCATCAGTCTATTCTTTCGATAATGAAAATGATCCCGATGTGCTCGCAATCGTGGGCGCATCGGCCGCTTTAACTATCTCAAACATACCGTTCCTCGGCCCTATTGCAGGTGTGAGAGTGGGACGCGTGAACGGTCAGTTCATATTTAACCCTACTTTTGAAGAAGTTGCAAACAGCGATATGGAACTGGTTGTTGCCGGCACAGAAGATTCAATCATGATGGTTGAAGG
>CAYPMQ010000170.1:0-7644 GCA_964411625.1 uncultured Ignavibacteriaceae bacterium | reverse complement strand
CAAGCTATTGCGCATGATTGAAGGAATACAACATGTTTAAAACACCGTAGTGATATAATGGTCTTAAGGCTCCGGCATGAGTAAAGTAATTAAGATTATTCAGAGCCATGGTTGGTTATGATGCAAACTAAAGTTCGCGTCAGTGTGCAAATGCTGATTATGGCAGGAATCAGACTAATCAGATGCGTCGGATAGATGAACCGATTGTTTGAGAAATAACGAACGATAAGATCAGAGAGATAGTGACCTCTGAAGGGGAGGATGTGTGATTCAGTTTAAAGGGAAATATATTAATAAAGCAGGTGTTATTACTTAGTTAAGCGAGGGGTTGATTCTTTCAAGTGCGATACGTGCCGCTTCCTGCTCAGCAGATTTTTTGTTTCTCCCTTTTCCGGCGCCGAGAACGGTTTCACCCACTGCCACCTGCACCGTGAATATTCTATCATGCTCAGGACCTTCCTCCCGAACAACAGAATACCGGGGAAGTTCCCATTTCTGACGCTGTACAAATTCGAGAAGCTGACTCTTGAAATTGTCATCAACAAGATGAACCCCTTTTTTAATATTCTCCTGAAGCAGGTTATCCACTATGAATTGTTTAGCCGAGTCATAACCGAACTGAAGATACACAGCGCCTGTCAGGGCTTCTAATGCATCTGCCAGAATGGTTCTGATGCCAATATTCTGATTACTCAGAAGATCCTCCTGAATGAACAGATACTGATACAGACTTATATTTTTTGAAACTTCAAAAAGCGTGTTTTTATTAACGAGGTTAGCCCTCATCTTTGTTAACGCGCCCTCATTTGTGGAAGGGAAGGAGTTGTAAAGGTATTCGGCAACCACAATACCAAGCACTGCATCTCCGAGGAACTCAAGGCGTTCATTGCTTTCTTTGAATTTTTTACCATCGAGGGCGGAGCGATGAGTAAGAGCAGTTACAAAGAGAGCTGGATCATGAATTTTATGCCCGATTAAAGACTCAAGTTCCCTGATGTTCTTTTTTCTTAATAGCTTTTTAGACTCAAGCCGCTTGAAATACTGCTTCAGTATCCTGAACAAGCGTTATGCCTCATATTTTATAAATAAAAGAGATGCATTGTGCCCGCCAAAGCCGAAGGTATTCTTCAGAGCCGCACGGACAGTTCTTTTTGTTGCCTTTTTTGCACTGTAATCCAGATCGCATTCAGGGTCCGGGTTATCGAGGTTTATAGTAGGTGGTATCAGATCATTCTGAATAGTAAGAACAGTTGCAACAGCCTCAATAGCCCCGGCAGCACCAAGCAGATGCCCCGTCATTGATTTTACCGAAGAGATGGTCAGTTTATAAGCATGATCTCCGAAAACAGTTTTGATGGCTTTTGTTTCAGTAACGTCATTCAGAGGAGTTGAAGTGCCGTGTGCGTTAACATAATCAACATCCTCAGGAGTCATGCCGGCGTCTTTGATTGCCTCCTGCATACTTCTTACTGCGCCGCGCCCCTCAGGATCCGGGGCTGTTATATGGTGAGCATCTGCAGTAAGCCCAACACCAGCGAGCTCGCAGTAGATTTTTGCTCTGCGTGCTTTAGCGTGTTCAAGTTCTTCAAGCACAATAGTTCCGCTTCCTTCACCCATTACAAAACCGCTTCTGTCTTTATCAAACGGGCGTGAAGCCTCTTTCGGACGGTCATTCCAGTTTGAGAGAGCTCTCATTGAACTGAATCCGCCGATTGACAGCTCAGTAATTGAAGCTTCTGCGCCTCCGCAGAACATTACATCAGCATTCCCGCGCTGTATTAACATGAATGCATCCGCAATTGAGTGAGCAGAAGTTGCACAGGCTGAAGTAGTTGAATAATTTGGCCCTCTGAGTCCGTAACGGATAGAGATCTGACCCGCAGCAATATCTGCAATCATCATAGTGACGAAGAACGGGGAGAGAATTCTCGGATTTCTTTCGGCAAGATAAGCCTCATTCTGCTGTTCAAGAGTTCTTATTCCGCCGATGCCGCTTCCGTAAACAACACCTACGCGGTCAAGGTCGGTTGATTCAAGGTCAAGACCTGAATCAGTAAAAGCCTGATGAGCAGAAACCAGTGCAAAGACAGAGAAATTATCCATGCGTCTGATTTCTTTGGGATTCAGATAATCTGTGGCGGTGAGATTTTTAACCTCACCGGCAAATCTGACATCAAATTTTTCAGTGTCGAATCTTGTTATATAATCAATGCCGTTTTGGCCGCTGATGAGATTCTGCCAGTACTCAGGAACAGTATTCCCGATTGGCGTTACAGCACCGAGTCCGGTTACAACAACTCTTCTTTTAGACATAAATTGCCGGAGAGAAAGTTAAAAGAGAGGGAATTAATCCCTCTCCGAAAACTTTTTAGCCAACTTTGCTTTCGAGGTAGGAAATAGCATCACCGACTGTACCGATCTTCTCAGCATCTTCATCGGGAATCTGAATCTTGAAAGCCTGTTCAAACTGCATTACTAATTCAACGATATCGAGAGAATCTGCTCCGAGATCAGTTGTAAATGAAGCTTCACGGGTAATCGATGATTCATCAACACCGAGCTTATCCTTAATGATTTCGGTCACTTTTGCAGCAACGTCCATTTGTTTCTCCTTGGTTTATATTGTTTTTATTATTCTGTTTATAATTTACATAACCATTCCGCCATCAACTGTAAGCACCTGCCCGGTGATATAATCAGACAGGGAGGAAGAGAGAAATACTACAGCGTTAGCAATATCGTCTGAGCTTCCCATACGTTTCAGGGGTATGATATTTAATAAGGCTTCTTTTTGTTTATCATTCAGTTTATCAGTCATATCAGTGGTAATGAATCCCGGAGCAATTGCATTAACATTGATATTGCGGGAAGCAACTTCTTTTGCAATTGATTTTGTGAACCCGATCATACCGGCTTTTGAAGCGGCATAATTAGCCTGTCCTGCATTGCCCATAAGACCGACAACTGATGTGATATTAATTATTTTACCATAACGCTGAGACATCATCGGTTTAATGGCAAGTTTTGTGTAGTTAAACACACTTTTCATATTTGCCGTAAGAACCGAATCAAAATCCTCTTCAGACATTCTCATTAATAAATTATCGCGGGTTATCCCGGCGTTATTCACGAGAATATCCAATCCACCGAGTTTCTCAACCGTAAAATTAACAGAAGCCTCTGCGTCAGAAAATTTACCCGCATCAGCTTTAATACCGTAAACAGTGTATCCCTTTGCAGCAGCCTCATCTTCAAGTGCTTTTGCAAGTGATTCTGAAGATGCGTAGGTGAATACAACCCCGGCACCCGCCTCTGCCAGTTTAAGGACTATTCCTTTTCCTATGCCTCTTGTGCCACCGGTAACTAATGCGCGTTTATCTTTTAAATCAATCATTTTAAAAATCAGAAAGTAATGAAATCAAGTTTAAATAAACTTTATGAAATTGTAAAAGAATAATGAACTAAAATGGTATTAATTCAAACTTTTACAATTATCTGTAAATTTCCATCTCAGTGAATTTGTCAATACCGGATACTTTTGCATCAGGAACAATTCTTTTTACAAGACCCTGAAGAACCTTACCGGGTCCAACTTCAACAAACTCGTCAAAGCCATCGGCGGCCATGTTTTTAATCGTTTCTTCCCACCTTACGGGGGAGGTTAACTGCCTGTAAAGCAGGTCTTTGATCTCTTCTTTGTTTGTGACGGGTTTTGCGGTAACATTAGCGTAAACCGGTTTTCTTGCGTCATAAAAGTTAGTGACATCAAGCTTTAGTTTAAGCGCATCGCCTGCCGGAACCATAAGCGGTGAGTGAAAAGCTCCGCTCACAACCAGCTCTTTAACAAGTTTTGCGCCGCCTGCTTTTGCGGCTTCCATTGCTTTTCTTACTCCGTCAACCGATCCGCTGATAACTATCTGACCGGGTGAGTTAAAATTAGCACATTGAACAACTCCGGTTGAAACGGTGACTTCAGCGCAGATCTCCTCAAGTTTTGCTCCATCAATGCCAAGAACTGCGGCCATTGTGCCGGGATACTGTGCTCCCGCTGCCTGCATTGCCTTGCCTCTTGAGTTCACAAGTGAAACAGCGTCATGAAACTGAAGAGCGCCGCATGCAACAAGGGCTGAGTACTCACCGAGTGAGTGTCCTGCAGCACCGTCAAACTCAAGTCTTCTGAGCATGCTTGCTATTACAACCGAATGAAGAAATATTGCAGGCTGAGTGTTTTCGGTCTGCTTAAGTTCTTCTTCCGGACCGTTGAACATTATGTAAGAAAGATTTCTGCCAAGAATGCCATCGGCAGTTCTGATCATCTCTTTGACTTCAACTGAGTTCTCAAATAAATCAGCAGCCATGCCGACATACTGTGAACCCTGACCGGGGAATAAAAACGCTCTCTTGCCCATTAGTCAATCGCCCATTTTAAGTAAACTGAACCCCAGGTGAATCCTGCACCAAATGCAGCAAGAATAAGGTTATCACCTTTTTTTACTTTGCCGGCTCTGTAATATTCTGTTAAACATAACGGAATGGTTGCAGCAGTTGTATTTCCGTATTTATCAATATTGATCATTACTTTTTCACGGGTTATGCCCATTCTCTGTGCCGTGGCGTCAATTATTCTCAGGTTAGCCTGGTGAGGCACGAGATAAGCTACATCTTCTCCCGTAAGCCCGTTTTTCTCCATAATTTCTGCCGATACATCGGCCATGCCGACTACCGCAACCTTGAATACTGCCTTACCGTCCTGATAGATATAATGCATTTTGTCATCAACGGTCTGGTGGGTGGGTGGATTAAGGCTGCCACCGCCTTTCATATACAGTGCTTCCCGGCCAGTGCCGTCAACTTTTAAGATTGAATCAATGAGGCCGGTATTTTCATCTTCAGAAGGTTCAAGCAGAACTGCAGAGGCAGCATCACCAAAAAGAATACAGGTGTTTCTGTCTGTGTAATCCACTATGGCACTCATTTTATCAGCGCCAACAACAATAACTTTTTTATACTGACCTGATTCAACTAAACCCGCACCTGTTCTGAGAGCAAAAAGAAAACCGGAGCATGCTGCAGAAAGGTCAAAACCCCATGCGTTTTTTGCACCCACTTTTTCCTGAACAATGCATGCAGTTGCAGGGAAAAACATATCAGGGGTTACGGTTGCAACTATAATAGCATCAATTTCTGATGCATCCAGGTTTTTTGACGCAAGAAGATCTTTTACTGCTTCTGAAGCGAGATCACTGGTGGCGCCATTCTCTAAAATACGTCTCTCTCTAATGCCCGTGCGTGTAACAATCCATTCATCATTGGTATCAAGGTACTGTTCAAAAAATTTATTATCAAGAACTTTGGGAGGAACATACATTCCGACTCCCGTAATGATTGCATTATATCTTTTGTTCATACTGTCTCTGTTTATTATCAACCAAGGTGAGCTTTAACCGCTTCTTTTAACTTATTTATGAGATCTTTCTCATGCATTTCGGCGGCCTTGAGAATCATGTTTTTTATAGCCAGCGGGGAGCTTGATCCATGACCGATGATGCTGATGTGATTTACTCCCAGCAGCGGAACTCCGCCGTATTTCTCGTAATTGAGATCCGAAAAAATCTCCCTGAAGGAATTTTTTACGAGCCCGATTTTGAGTTTGTTTGTAAAAGAAGCATCTGCGTATGATTTAATAAGATGTTTAAGGAGTACTATAACACCTTCGGCAAATTTGAGAACTATGTTGCCGATGAATCCGTCGCAAACAACAACATCAATGTTACTTTTGAGTATATCCTTGCCTTCAACGTTGCCTACAAAGTTGAGTTTTGTTTCCCTGAGAAGTTCATGGGCTTTTTTAACAACCTCATTACCTTTGCCTTCTTCCTCACCCACGTTCAGGAGACCTACTGTTGGGTTTGGTTTGTTGAGGATCTCACGTGCAAAAATGGATCCCAGTACCGCATGTTCAACGAGGTGCTGCGGTTTGGCGTCAACGTTCGCTCCGGCATCAAAAACGGCACACACGCCATAAATATTAGGAAGCATGGTGCCTATTGTGGGTCTTTCAACTCCGGGAATCCTGCCCAGTATAAAAGTTGAGGCAGCCATCATGGCACCGGTATTGCCCGCACTTACAAATGCATCGGCATTACCTTCCTTAACATAATACATTCCCTTGACAATGGAGGATTCTTTTTTTGCCCTGACTGCCTGAACGGGAGAGTCGGACATAGTGATGACATCATCACAGTCAAGGATTTCCACTTTTGAAAGGTCGAGATTATGTTCTGCGGCTGATTTTTCGATTTCGGATTTTTTACCGGCGAGTATAATCCGGAGGTTTTGAGATTCCTCTAAAACCTGCCTGATTCCTGAAATATTATTACCGGGGGCAAAATCACCGCCCATAACATCAATAACAATCCTGCATTTCCTTTTAGAGGAATCCATATCAAACTACTTTTTAGGAATGAACATAGACCTGTCATTGTAGTAACCGCAGCTTGGGCAAGCATGATGATTCAGTTTGCTTTCACCGCAGTTGCTGCACGTACCAACACCGGGAGCAGCTGCTTTGTAGTGGGTGCGTCTTTTGGCAGTTCTGGTCTTAGACATTCTGCGTTTAGGATTTGGCATTTTATATATCTCTGATTTTATTTATCAATTTTATTTTTTAAGTCAAGAAGGGGGAGCCATCTGTCATCAATATTATCAGACTTACAGCCGCACTCACCTTCATTCAGATTCTTGCCGCACTTGGGGCACAAACCTTTGCAGTCATCCTTGCATAAAACCTTCATCGGGAGATTCAGGTGGCTGTAATCGTAAAGCTCTGTGCCGATGTTTATCTTGTCTGCATCAAACGGAAGATATGAGAGATTGGTTTCATTCTCAATATCCTGTGGCTCAACACCAAAGAGATAAACCATTTCAAATTTTATTATTCTTTCGGAAATAAACTCTGAACCGCATCGGTCACAGATAAGGGCAGCATCCAGCGTTAACTCCGCATCCAGAATCAGCTGGTGCACGCTTTTATCAAGTTTTACCTTAAGCTCATAATTATTTCTGAAAGGTTCACCAAGTTCGAGCTCCTCCACCTTACCTGTAAATTTCAGATCGTGGATATCATTACTCAAACCCGCAATTTTAATTTTCATAGTCTCAGAAAAATTAAACCTGAAATATAAGAAAGGATTCAAAATTATTCAAATTAAATTCAGAAAAATTGTTTCAACCGTTGAATCCGCTGAAGACTGCCACAACGAGAAGAGAGGCTCTTCTGCTTTAAATTCTATAAAGTGTAAATCAGATACTTGTCATCAAGGTTCATTTACAGGAAGTTGAGTTAATATTTTGCGTAAAACAACTTATTAAAGCTTCACCCAGGCTAAACCCGGTCTGATTTTATTTGATTTAACCTTTTAATCGCTTAATTTTGGATTTTGAATGGGGATTTTATCCTGTAACTAAAATACTGAAATTACTATGATTTGCGCTAATTGTAAGACACTTAACTCTGATAACGTTAAATTTTGTAAATCATGCGGATCACAATTAACCGGAGCACTTATGAAATGTAAAAACGGACACAGTTATGACCCTGCCAAAGGCCCTTGTCCATTTTGCCCGCCCGAGGCTGATCTGAAC
>CAYPMQ010000169.1:0-7697 GCA_964411625.1 uncultured Ignavibacteriaceae bacterium | reverse complement strand
ATGCGGGACAGTGGTATCTCGGGCTTAACGTTTCAGGCGGATCACTTACTACCAATGCAGTTGCAGGTATGAACGGAAACGCCACAGACGGCAGAGATCTGGGAATTGACGTGGAACTGCCCCCCACTCCTCCTTCAAATTATATTGAAGCATATTTCCCTCATGAGGACTGGACCAGCACACTTGGAACTAAATATGCCAGTGACATCAAAGCACACAGCGCACTCTCAGCTTCACAGTCAACCTGGAATTTCACTGTTTCAACTGATGTTGCGGGAACTATCACAATTTCACCTTCACTTCTTGGATCAGTACCTTCATCACACGTGATTTATCTGAAAGATCTTACAACCGGCACAAGAACTAACCTCAGAACCGGCAATTACACTTATACAGCAAATCCTTCAGAATCAACCAGAAACTTCACACTTACAGTTGGTGCTGCAGATCCTAACGCTTCAGTTGATTCTACCTCTCTGACTTATGGCGAACTGGTTGTAAATAACAGTTTAACAAAAACGGTAACACTTACTAACACCGGCACCTCTTCATTGGTTGTAAGTTCTCTCTCCGTCAGCGGAACATCTTACACTTTATCACATGGTAGTACACTCCCCAGAACACTCTTACAGAATGATACGTTAAAGTTTAACGTTACGTTCTTACCAGCAACTGCGGGTACTTACAACGGTACTGTGACAATAGTTTCTAACGACCCTGACGGTGATCTCACAATAGCTGCAACGGGCTCGGCTAGAACTTTATCATCACCCTCAATCAGTTCAACTCCTTCAAGCTGGAATTTCGGAACTGTTAAAACCAATGATGATTCAACCAAAACCTTTACAATTGCAAACGGCGGCGAAGAAGATCTAATTATCACTGCAGTTTCTGTTACGGGAGATTTCTTCAGTCTGGTTACAACTGTAAATCTGCCTGTTACACTTACATCAGGTCAGTCAACAACTCTTGACGTAAAATTTGATCCCGCTGCAGCCGGAGCATTTACGGGAACTCTTAAGCTGGTAAGCAATGATCCTTCAAATGACACTCTTGATGTGGCTTTATCAGGTACCGGTCAGCTTTTATCACCCGTGATAACATTTTCACCGACAAGCGTTGATTTCGGAAGCGCGGGAGTTGATACAGATGTTTACGGAAGTCTTACAATCTCAAATACGGGCGATACAACATTAGCCATCAGCTCACTGAGTTCAACCAACTCAGTATTTTCAGTGTTAACCTCAGCCCCGGTCTCAATTGAACCCGGAAATAATGCAACAGTAAATCTTAAGTTCAGACCGGCTGCAGTCCGTGTTTACAACGCAAAACTTGTTGTTGCATCCAATGATGCAGGTCCACCTGATTCAGTTGATCTTGCTGGTGAAGGTATAGCCAACTCGCTGAGTAAAACATTCCCTGCAGGTTGGAGCCTTATGTCAATTCCGCTTATTCCGAACAGTCCCCTTGCTTCAGCAGTTATTGGTGACGATGTAACAGATTATCTGTTATATAAATACAGCGGCGGAGCATATTCTTCGTCAGATTCAGTTAACACAGGCAAAGGTTATTGGCTCGGTCTTCAGACTTCAACCGCAATTGATGTTGACGGTACTGCAAAAGTCACCAACGATTCAACCATCATGAGCGGCGGCTGGAACATGATAGCTAATCCTTTTGCAAGAAAATTTGCAAAATCAAGTGTACAGTTCAGAAAAGCCGACTCGCTCGTATCTGCAAACGAAGCCGCAACCAGAGGATGGATCCAGAATATTTACTACAATTATGTAACCGATTCAACAAAATATTCAACTCATGCAGACAGTCTTGAAAGATGGAACGGTTATTTCTTCCTGACTCTTCAGGACGGAATTTATATGGTATTCGACAGAAATTATGTTGGTTCGTACTCTGACAGAGGTCCGGTAAAAACTGAAACCACTCCAACCAACTGGTATGTAAATATCAATGCTGCAATTAACGGCGTAACCGATCAGCTTCTTGCTTTTGGTGTTGCAGATAATGCCACAGACGGTTTTGATTTCCTTTATGATTATGCAAAACCACCAATTTCACCTGCAGCCAATGCCGTTGAAACATATTTCCTCCAGAGCGGATGGAATCAGTACGTTTCAAAATTTGCCGCTGATATCAAAGCTCCGTTTGCCAGTCAGACCGCAAAGTCATGGGCATTCAAGGCGATGTCAAAATCAGGCGGCAGCATGACAATTGAATGGGCAAATATTTCTTCGCTCCCTCAGGAAATCAAAGATAATTACTCATTCATTCTCAGAGGCCCCGGTATTCCGAACGGAATTAATATGTTAACCCAGACCTCATATACATTTACAGCAACTGCAGGAGCAGTCTATTCATTCATAATTAACTCTACTCCTGTAGGAATTGATGACGGAACAAATCAGCCGGTTACTTACAGACTGAATCAGAACTTCCCGAATCCGTTCAACCCGAGCACAACAATTTCTTATGCAATTGCCGAGCCCGGTGTTGTAACACTGAAGGTATTTGATGCACAGGGTAATGAAGTTGCAACTCTTGTTAACGAGTATAAAAATTCAGGCGCTTACAGCATTAACTTCGATGCTTCGGGATTATCTTCGGGTATTTATTTCTATAAACTCCAGTCGGGTTCATTCTCTGAGACAAAGAAACTCATGCTGATGAAATAATTTTTCATAGCTCACTATAACAGAAAAAGCCGTCCCGCTTTTGCGGCGCGGCTTTTTCATTTTAAATAAGAACGGAGGGCTCAGCCCTTTATCATAATAAGAAGAATTTTGGCATCAGTGAGAGCAACCAGTCCGTGCGGTATTCCGGCAGGAAGCATAATCATTTCATCTTTTTTAACGGTGTGCAGTTTACCGCCTATTTTTATTTCCATTTCCCCGTCTGCAATAAAAACCATTGCTTCAAAGGGGGAAGTATGCTCCGAGAGATTTTCACCTTTACTGAATGCAAAAAACGTTACGTTACCGTTCTGTTTTTTTATAAGCTGCTTGCTGACAATTGTACCTGGCTGATAATCAATCTGATCTACAAGAACAGCTGCGGATACAGAAACCGGGTTTTCCATGTTATAATCCCGTTAAATTGTTAAATTCAGACTTATTAGTCTGATATATGCAATATAACCTATTCAATTATTATAACAAAATCACCTTTGGTATTTATAAAGCCCCGTATCAGTTTATTTGTTTTCGGATCTTTATATTCGGCATAAGCTCTTCCGCTGTTAAACGCCTTTACCAGGCTGAAGCGGAAGTCTATTACCATATCACCTGCAGAGTTAATGAATCCGTATTTGCTGTAACCAATTCGCGCTGCAGCAAGTCCGTTATTAAATCCGGATTCAGGAATGATAAAATTATCCTTAATAACCGACTTCCTGAATTCAACAGCCACTTTGCCGCTGTCACCAATTATGTGCGTGATTTCATCACTATCGGGGGTACGCGTATAAGCAACACCAAATCCATCGCCGAACCTGAATACTTTTTCATAATACGGTTGAATCAGGATGTTGCCTTTTCGGTCAAGGAGACCAAATTTATTCTTATCATCATTAAACCAGCCGTAACCACCGCTGAATGGCAGTGGGGTTGTAAAATACTGAGGTTCAAAAACCATTGTTCCGGTTGAATCAATCACACCCCATTTCCTTGCAAGTGAGACCGAGGCCATGCCATTTGAAAAATCTTTTACATCATAATATATGTTAGGTATAACCATTATTCCGAGAGGATTCATATAACCGTACTTCATGTCAACCCTTGCTCTGGCAAGTCCCTCGGTGAAATAAGTTGAGTAAGAATAATCATTCGGAATTTCAAAAGGAAGTGGAAAACCGGCTAACATCAGAATGGCTTTACAGTGAGCTTTTGAACCGGGATCTTTCGCTGAAGCAGGAAAATAGGCTATCGTAACAGTATCGTGAAAATCACTGATATTGTAGAATGAGAAAGGAATAACAACATTGCCCTTTTTATCAAGAAAGCCATGAAGGGCCGTTTTGGGATCCTGAAGCCTTACAACTCCTGAACTGAAAAATGGTGTGATGAAGGAATTCCAGGCCGGAGAGATTACAGTATTACCATCCGGATCGATAAAACCCCATTTGTCTTTTTGCTTTACGGGACACATTCCTTCCCTGAAATCTCCCACAAAATCAAATTTAATACTCTTTTGCGGAAAAAGACATGCGGATGAAATGGAAATAAGAACAATGAACAGCTGCAGAAAGCGCTTCATACTGATCCTTAATTCATTATAGCGTATTAATTAAAATATCTATTAATGAATGAATATTCAATCAAGAGTAAGAAAAATCGCCGGGTGATGTGATTAAATCACAAATCAGCGCAGAGGAGGAAATATTGAAATATTTTTTTCACTTTTCAATACCGAGCCTCTTGACCTGTAGAATAAATTTCGTATTTTCTGAAAGCAATTCTACAATTCTCTCACAAAGTGAAACATATATTACAGTTATGCAGAACGACCGTTTAATAGAAATATTCCTCGACCTAATAAAGATCAATGCTCTGTCACAGGAAGAAAAACCCGTTGCCGAATATATCACGGTTTTTCTCAAAAATCTGGGATTCAACCCTGTAACAGATGATTCATTCAAGGCAACCGGCAGCAATACCGGAAATATTATCTGCAAAATCGGATCAGGCGGAAATTATCTGATGCTTTCTCACATGGACACTGCAAGGCCAACCGCAGAAGTCAAGCCGGTTTTCACTGAAGATAAAATCA
Source organism: uncultured Ignavibacteriaceae bacterium (assembly GCA_964411625.1). Taxonomy (GTDB): domain Bacteria; phylum Bacteroidota; class Ignavibacteria; order Ignavibacteriales; family Ignavibacteriaceae; genus JABWCA01. The sequence continues at coordinate 2,915 of CAYPMQ010000169.1, read as the reverse complement.
CATCTGACTCAACCACTGTGCTTGGTGTGGATAACAGGGCCGGAATAGCAGTTCTGCTCTGCTCAATAGAAAAAGCAGTGAAAGAAGGGCTGAAGTTAAATGATTTTACTCTTGCCTTCACAACCTGCGAGGAAACAACTCTTGAGGGTTCACTCAATCTCGGAATAAACGGAAACATTAAAAACGGCTTTATATTTGATTCTTCTCACCGCCCCGGTAAGTTTATTTACTCTTCATGCGGTGCAATGAGTTTTAAGGTTCATATAACAGGCAGAGCGTCCCACTCAGGAATTGCCCCTGAGAAAGGTATAAATGCCATAGCCTGTGCTGCTGAAGCAGTTTCGGGAATACAGCAAGGAAGAATAGATCATGAAACTACGGTAAATATCGGGAAATTTATTGGCGGAAGCGCAGTGAATGTAGTCTCGGAATCAGTTTATCTTGAGGGTGAAGTAAGATCATTCAATATTCCCAAAATTGATGTTCTCATAAACGAGATTAAGGCAAAGGTAGAAGCATCAGCAGAAAAATTTGGCGCATCAGTTAAATTTGAACCCTCCTGGGATTTCAAGCCCTTCACTCTTTCTCAGCAGGATGAGGTTTTTATGAAAACGGTGAAAATGCTGGAAGAAATTAATCTTAAACCTGAACCTGTTATCTCCTTAGGCGGAAGCGATGCCAATTCACTAAACGGCAGAGGAATAAAATCAGTGAATCTTGGAATCGGAGCGCAGAATCCTCACGGCAATGATGAGTTCATATACATAGAAGATCTGAAGAAAAGTTCAGAACTCGCACTTAAACTGATGACGGTGAACTGATGAAAAATATATTACTGTTTCTGGTTTTCATGTCTTGCACCGGATCACTGTTAAGTCAGGGTCATCTGGTTATAATAGGCGGCGGCGAACGACCCGACACCATAATGAACAAGTTTCTCGAACTGGCGGGCGGAGAGAATGCAAACATACTTATCATCCCTAACGCCAGCGCATACAAGGAAGAAGAGGGGGGTCTCGGTATTCAGATTCTCAAAGCAAAAGGCGCAAAGAATGTTTCCCTGATCAGATTTGAGAGGGAAACAGCTTCAGATGACACAACCCTTGCAAAGCTCAAAGGAATAGACGGCATCTTTTTCACCGGAGGTGATCAGAGCAAACTGACAGCAGAGCTGCTTGGTACAAAACTCTATGACAAAATCATGGAATTCTATAAAAACGGCGGTGTTATTGGCGGAACCTCAGCCGGGGCTGCATTTATGAGTAAAGTTATGATAACCGGTGATGAACTGATAAATAAAGATTCTTCTTATGCATTTCATACTATCATGCCGGGAAATATTAAAACTTCCGAAGGATTCGGATTTCTTGACAACTGCATAATCGACCAGCATTTTGTTGTAAGAAGACGGTTAAACCGCCTGATTTCTGCAGTACTTGATAACCCCGGACTGCCCGGAATCGGGATAGATGAATCAACCGCACTGATTGTTGCTCCTGATATGACATTTCAGGTTCTTGGGAGCAGAAATGTGGTTATTGTTAATGCAACAGAGGCCTCCGGCATAAAAGTTAATCAGGAAAATCTTTACGGCGCACAGAATATAAAGATTGATATTCTTATAAGCGGTGACAGGTATGATCTGAAAACACGAAGGGTTATTAAATGAGCAAAGGCCGTTTTAAACTTAAAGTACCCAACACTTTTATACTGATATTCAGTCTTCTCATTCTTTTTGCATTGATGACGTGGGTCATTCCGGGGGGAGAATATGAAAGAAAAGAATTTAACGGCCGTCAGATAGTAGTACCTGATTCATACAAACAAACGGAAAGCCACCCACAGGGGATAATTGAGCTTTTCAAATCACCGATAAAAGGTTTTCAGGAGGCAGCTCTCATCATCGGGTTTATTCTGATTACAGGGGGTGCTTTTAATGTTTTTCAAAGAACCGGCGCCGTTGACGCTCTGATTCACGGAATGGTGAGGGCTCATAAAAAATCAAAACTGATGCAGAAAATGCTCATTCCCATTCTGGTAACCCTCTTTTCACTTGGCGGGGCAACATTCGGGATGAATGAGGAGATTATTCCGTTTGTACTGATATTTGTTCCTCTTTCCCTTGCCCTTGATTATGATTCAGTCGTGGGGGTTGCAATTCCCCTGGTAGGAGCACACATAGGCTTTGCGAGCGCTTTTCTGAACCCGTTCAATGTTGGCATTGCACAGGGAATAGCAGAAGTGAAGCTGTTTTCAGGAATTGAGTACAGGCTGATAGTCTGGTTCTTCTGCAATGCCTCAGCAATTTTTGTTATTATGTGGTATGCGGCTAAAATTAAAAAGAATCCCTCGGTAAGTCTGATGTATGAACACGATCTGAAGCGCAAGGAAGAGCTGAAGAATTCTGCAGGTGAAAATGTTCACATCTCTCTTGATACTGCACACAAGTTTGTTCTCGGTATATTTGTGATTTCACTGGCGGTTCTGGTATTCGGTGTGGTTTATCTTCACTGGTTCATTGAAGAAATAGCTGCTCTCTTTTTTGTAATGGGAATTATAATTGGAGTGGTTGGCAGACTGAAGGGGGAAGAAATCGTAAAGGCATTTATTGACGGGGCTAAAGATCTTGTAAGCACCGCTTTTGTTATTGCCTTGGCAAAAGCCACGGTGGTTATAGCCAAAGACGGCAAAATAATTGATACAATGCTTTACGGGCTTGCTCCCCTTGTTGAATCATCGCAGCCGTTTTTTGCTGCACAAAAAATGTTTATTATTCAGTCAGTAATAAACTTTTTTATACACTCCGGAAGCGGACAGGCAGCACTGACAATGCCTATAATGGCGCCGCTTTCTGATATAGTGGGAGTTACCAGGCAGACCGCCATACTTGCATTTCAGCTTGGTGAACTCACCAA
>CAYPMQ010000168.1:0-7708 GCA_964411625.1 uncultured Ignavibacteriaceae bacterium | reverse complement strand
GGTCTGGGATAACCTGTTATTATCGGGACACTTCCGGTACCAAGCTCTGAAGTTCTCAGAGAGCCTTCAATAACTCCGCCCGTCGTAGTAAAATACACCGAGGTGCCTGTTCTTACCGGGTTGGCATATTTATCACCAACCAGTACATTCAGCTCAGTAGTATTTCCGAATATATCCCAACCTGCAATATTAAGTAATGTCGGGAAAAGAGAAAAATGTGTAAGGTCAGGAAGGCCGCCATGAATTGATACCGGCACAGGTAATGAGGCAAGGGTATCATTGGTTCTGATCACCTTTGCAATAATCTGCACTGAACCGGCCCTTGTTCCGGCATTTAGGATACAGATTGCACGGCCTGCAGCATCAGTTCTTACCGTTGCAGGCGTAACCGAGAGCCCTCCGCCCGGGTTGGAGGCGATAGAAAAAAGAACATCGACGGCATTAACAAGATTGAGCGCAATACCGCTTGAATCAACAACCTCAAATTCAAGTGCAAGCTGTTCTATGTCACCGCTACCCTTAATTCCTATTTTCGGCAGAGATGTTGTGACAAGATATACAGCCGCAGGATATCTTTTTGAATTTGTATTTGTCGCAACATTTTTAATCTTAAGCTGAGACGCTTCAACTGTTCTGCCTGCAGTTGCAAATACCTCTGTGGTATCACCGAGATAACCTTCCTTAAGAGCAATTACTACAAGGTCTTTGCCGGAGGAAATTTCAAACTTTAATGAGTAGTAACCATTGGCATCAGTGAAAGTACTGAGATTTATGGAAGAATCTTTTGTGTCCTTGGCTCTGACATTTATTGCGGCGTTTGAAACCCCTAAGCCGGAGTTAAAATCCACCACCTGCCCGGCAACCGTTACTTCGCCCTTTCCCGACGGATCCACGGGGTTTGATGAAGAATCGGATTTTTTACATCCGGTAATTAAAAGTAACAGGGGGATTATTGCAAGAACTAGCTTTTTCATGACTCAGAGTTATCTGTTATTATAAGATTAATATAAATTACATTATATAAAAATACTTTGACGGGATTCACAGTTAATTTGACTATGAAAATATTACTTAACTTAAACAAATTTAGTGAATATTAAAAGCATTCATTTAAGTTGAGTACCTAATAATTTAATCTCAGCCATTTTTTCGCGCTTATTCATTAAAAAAGCATTTATCTGACGCTAAGATCGTAATAACGTCCCCGAGCCCAAGAAATCACTGTCTCCCTGAAAGCATTTCCGGTACGGTAATTGACCAGGTCAGATAGTGCCGAAACATAAAATCCGCTTTTGTACCTTCCTCCGGTAATAATCTTGGAATTCATAACGGTATAATAATTCTCATCTGATTTTATGATTTTATTGATTGATTCAGATGAACCGCCGGCACCAATCGATAACACAGATTCCACTCCGGGAAGGTTATCCATCCATGCATTTATCAAAGGGATGAATCTGATTATATTTGCTTTTCCTGATTGCCAGAGCGATATATCGCTGCCATACTCTTCCTGAAGTTCCAGCAACGCTTCTTTAACCACGTTTCTCAGCAATTGTGTTTCAGCCTTTTTTTTCACACTGCTAATGCTGTCAGTTCCGCTGTATGAAAGAACGGGGATTCTGCTCAGAATGAGGCCGTAAGGGATACCAAAATTTTCAATAATTTTTCTGCTTTCATCAGCGGTGAAACCGGACCTGAGCAGGGCTTCTGAGTACTTCAAAATTATCTCATTATATATCAGCGGTGCCTGTTTGAGCGGATCAAAGTCAAACTCCCAGGATGAAAGGAGAGTTGCAGCCTCTTTCATTATTTTCCGGGACTCACCTTCAGTCTGCATAACCGAAATTATCTGCGATGTTATAACGGGAGCATACTTACCCTTCAGGCTGTTTGTTAAGGACTGGAAATTTATCAGTTCTGCCATTTCTGATCCGGGGGGTGTGGTTAGCATAATAATCTCAGGAGTATCTCCGTATCTGAAAATCTCACTGAGCATCGGTGCTGAAGAAAAAACACCGTTCCGGAGTAGTAATTTGTGATTCTTTTTATCTTTTTCAACCGCTTTATTATCAGCATTACTGTTTTGTGGTGCAGCATTCTCTTTTTTCTCCATAATCAATGAAGAGAACCCCGGTTTATAATATCTCACTTTAAGACTTCCGGCCACATCGGGTAAAGCCGGGATTTTGTTAATCAGATGATTTATACCGTAAAGAATTTCTGTTTCTCTGAGCGGATCATACTCAAAATAAACACTGCATGAGAGAAACTTCTTTGAACCTTGTCTGACCTGTAACGGGAATTCAAGAATATCAGTAAACCTGGTACCGTTTTCAACGCTTCTGAATTTCATAATCACCGGCGGAGCATCTCTGATGTAAATAGTATCCTGATACGGCATACTGATTCTTACTGTATCTTCGGATATTATTTTGCTGTAGTCTTTGAATTCAGTTCTGGAAGAAAGCCAGGAAACCGAGTCCCTGATCCCTGAATAAATAAAAGGAATACCCGCATAAGTCTTTCCCGCTCTGTATGATTTATCACCGCGGAAAGAAATATAATATTCGTCAGCAGGCAGAGCAGTAACTCCGTATGATGAAACCCCGGCAAAAAAGAAATTACCTTGTTGTTCAAAAATGACAGGATAAACATCTCCTGTTACCATTCCTGCATACTTTCTGAATTCCTCCTCAGCCCTGATAAACCTTTCAGGCAGGAGCCTGTTGAAATCATTTTTCAGTAGTGAGTCTGATATAGCGGTATTGTTAAGAGAACCGAAAACCGGGTTCCATTTATCAGCACCTGCATCTCTCGCAAATAAATTAATTTTTTCAGGATAGAACCTCAGAGGATTTTCCTCCCACGCCCTGAGTGTCATCATCAGAATTACATCTTCGGTTTTCCACGGCTGCGGCTCATGGTTAAGGAGAGAAAATTCAATAGGATGTCTCTTCCTGCCCTCCCCAATGAATTTGTTAATTCCTCTTACATAAGCTCCGATATAATCCTTTATTGTTCCTTTGAGTTTGCCCGAGTAATAAAGTGAAGTATTCCTGAATCCCATTGTTCGTGCAAAAATATCGGCGTAAACCGCTTTTGTTCCGAAAAACTCACTTAGTTCACCATCACCTGCATGCCTGAGCACCTCCATCCTGAAAAGCATACTTCTGGCATGAAGATAACCGGTAATATATGCTGCTTCAAGCGGGTTAACGGTATTCACCAGCGGATATCCGGCGTTATCGGTTTCAATCACAATATCTGAACCTGTCAGCTCAGATTTAATAATAATGAGACGCTCGTAATCTTTTTCAAGGCCGGTTACAGAATCAAAAAAGATCAGTAGAAGAATGGATAAACCAACAATAAAGAGAACAATGGGTAGTATCTTTTTAATAATCATATCAGAATTCGTTTATAATACCAAAATGAATTTTTCCTTCGTTAAGCCCGCTTCCCTGACCTATCGCATAACTTACAGCAAGAATACCAAGTCCTGTTTCAAACGTCATTCCTATCCCGTAGCCGGATTTCAGGGTTTCAGTGGTCAGATCCACTCCCGGAAGGCGGTCGGTCTTTGATACATAGCCAAGGTCATAAAAGAGGAAGGCATAAGAGCGGAAAGTAAGGAGATACCTGTACTCGAGATTTCCCCAGATAACCCGTTCACCAAGGAACTGATTTTCCCTGAAACCCCTGAGAGTTGAGTTCCCACCCAGCCTGTAAAGGTCACTGCTCTCAATCAGATCACCCTGAATTTCACGTCCGTGACTGCCGAAAAAGATAATGTTCCGGTTAAAGATCTCATAATAAAGCATCAGATCAAAGGTGATTTTTTTGAGGTTGTATTCCGTGGCTTGCCCCGGCTGAATATATTGCTGGGGTCCGTTTATTTTTTTTCTAACAAGTGAAAATGAATTAAGAAAATATATCCCGCCCCTTGTGTTAATGGGATTATCGCGGGTATCGAGCCTGAAAGTTACACCTGTGGAGAGATTATCCGAATTATAAACCGTGAAAACAGGCACGGATCTTAGCGATGGGATTACCACCTCTGTTGAAACATTAAGTCCAAAGGTTATGTTGTCGTAAATCAGAAAATCAACCGCTCCCCCGGTACTTCTCTGAACAAAAGTTGAATCCTGTTTTCTCTGCAGGAGCTCTCCCCTTAGATCAACAGACAATCCGAATGGCTTTGGCTCATAATACCGCAGTTCCAGGTCCTGGGAATTCCTGTCCGGCTGCTGCCATTTCAGAAGCACTCCGCGGCCTGTTCCGAAAAGATTCCTCATACTGATATTGATAAGTCCCGTAACATATCCGCTCTCTTCGTTTCCCTGAGCAGGTATATAACCAATCACACCGTCAATGTTGTTAGTCTGAACTTCTTTAAGATTTATGCGGAGCGTACCTTCAAAATCCTTCGTAAAATAGAATTCAGGCATCTGAACCGGCTCAAAAAATCTTAATCTGTTTAACTTCGTAATTATCTTTTCTGCAAGAGCCGGTGTATAATAATCACCTGCCTTTAATGCAGTTTCACGGAGAATGACATTTTCTTTTGTTGATTCGTTTCCGCGGATTTCTATTTTATCAATCTTGGCACCCCTGCCTGCACTGATACTCAGATAAACATTGACTCCGGTGATGACAGTGTTCTCATAAACCGGGATGATGTTTGCAACTGTGACTGCACAGAACGGAAAACCTTTATTTTCATACTCATCAATAAACGAATCAATAGTCACATTAATCAGCTCAGAGTTATAAACTGATCCAACGAGATCGGAAAAAATCTCATCAGCAAAAAGGAGCACTGAAGTATCCGCATAGGAAATAAATACGCTGTCTATCAGCACTTCATTTTTTTCATCTATCGAAATATTAAGAATTGTTAAGGAGGTATCAGCGGGGGAGTTTTCAGATGATAAACCTACCGTTGCATTCATATAGCCGTAATCAGACAGCACCGCTTTAACGGCAGCAGCTTTAGACTTAAGCAGAGAATCACTTAAAATTGTCAAACCGGAAAAATCAACGCGTCGCGTGATAATTTCAGAGCTTAACTTGCCTGAGGTTGTTATAACCGGAGTAATTTTCTGGGAGAATATGATAGCAGTTGAAAAAATAAATATTAACGGAATGAAAAGCTTTTTATACATTCAGTAAATTCATCTTATCACCGATAGTGCTGATCTTCAGCTGATTCATGTAAAGATCTGCTGAGCCGGCTTCAACTTTGCAGACTTGCCAAGAGGCCGCATTTGCAGCAGCAATTGAGACCGCAGATTTCAGTGTATCGTTAAATATGTCAGAATTCTGTATGCCCCTGATAATACCGGCACAGAAGGCATCACCGGATCCTGTTGCATCAACTGTATCAACTTCCGGGGGTTTAATTTTATACATAAATCCGAAGTTTGATGCATACACTTCATTTTCACCGTCAGTTAACAGAATAATTTTCACTCCTGATTCACTAACGCTCTGAAGATATTTCACGATCTGATCTTCCGATGCACCTTTCAGCCCGGCTTCTTCGAAATTGTTGTGAAGAATTACCGGGGCGCATCTGATACATTCATCCAGATGCTCACCGTATGTATCAAGAAAAGAGATCTTATCATGCTTATGGCACAATTCAATCCCCTTTTTAATAATTCCGGCCGCAGCAGGATCAGGCACGGAGCCGCTGAAAATCACGATATCTGCCATCGTGATCAGTTTTTCAAGCCGCCTGATCATTTCATTTATCTCATTGCCTGAGAGAGGCCTGTTTTCAGAAAAAAATGACTGAACATAATTTCTGTCACGGTACTCAATAACCGATGCACATCTGGTCTCTTCTGCGGTCTGAACTGACGTGAAATTAATACCCTCGTCTGTAAGGCAGCTTTTCAGCAGTCTTCCTGACTCGCCTCCCGTAAATAGAAGAGCTGTGTTTTTGATTTTAAATTCATTTAGCTGCCTGCTCACATTAATACCTTTACCTCCGGCGGCTCTTGAATACCTGCCCCCCCTTAATACGGGAACATTAATATCATTTTCATACGAAAACCTGTGTTCAAGAATCGGATTGAGAGTTACCGTAATTACCATTGAATCATGCAGCCTTTAACTCACCTGTACTGATACTCACCAAAAAACGGATTGATAAGCCTGTAATCACCGAAACCGGTTATATCAACAAAGGTAAATCTGCGGTTAATATCATAATATTCCCAAACCTCATACGGTTTGGAATTATATTCAAACGGGTGCCTTTCTACATTATTCGGTGCTCCGAGTGTAATATAGACCATACCCATATCGCTTCTCCATCCTTCAAGCATCTGCTTGAAATTACGGTTGGCATAGTCCACTCTTCGGTAATATTCTGTGAACAATTCATTTTCAGTGCTCTGCGGAGTAGGATCCTTTTTTCTCCAGAAATCAACAAATCTCTCGAGTTTCTGCGTGTAATCGGCTCCTTCATGAATATAATCAATCTCGGAGGGTGTGGCCAGATATACCATCTGATCAACAGCTCTTTCAAGATCTTTAAGAGTATTTGGCACTCCGATCCATTTTGAATAGAAAGGTTTTGTAGTGATGATTCTCTGTGATCCGTCTTCAGAAGAAACTGCCACAGTCATAATATAATCACCCAGCCCGATATCCTTAAAATTATAGGTATATAGAATCTGATTATTACCCGCTTTAATCTCCTGCTCAGTCTGATCGGTATAAAGCTCATTCCCTTTGTTATCAAGGATCTTGTAATCTATTTTTATATTCCTTGCCGAGGCGCTGTAAATCTCATAATAAACCGGCAGCCCTGTTTTAATACTTGCTACGTTTCTTGATACGTTTGGAATCAGTTTGAGATTGCCGCTTTTCTGTGACTCGCCTGAAACCATAATCAGATCACTCACTGCCACATTCTGATCAAACGTTCTTACAAGAATTTCTCCCTCTGAGTTAAATATTTTGCGGGATTCCATATCCTCAATATTTATCCTGATAACGTATTTTGCGGGTTTCAGGAGAAATGATTTGAGGCTCAGGTTGTAATTGACCTTTGAACTTGTAAGAGAAAAATCTGCAAGCTGAACTTTTTCACTCCAGCTTTTCTCAGTTATGAGTTTCAGTCTGTTTTCATCATATACCGAGACTGATACATTGTAATCTGCCCTGAAGTTATCACCAGATTTAATAAACTTTATTTTGGAAAATGGTATCTGAATATAGATATCAAGCCGGGTGCTCTGAGTATCGGGAGCAAAGAAATTGAGCATGTCATAAAAAAAGTCAGGCGGCTGATAGAACGGATTATCTGCCGTGGCTGATTCAACCTGGGCAAAACTGATACAATTCAGTAATAACAGCAGAATTGCAATTTTTTTCATTATAACACCATTAAATTAATTTTCCATATAAATCATATTCATCTGCATCCGTAATCATCACATCATAAAAGTTGCCTATCTTAATGCTTTCAGAACCTGATTTTTTAATAAGAACCTCACCATCAACCTCGGGAGCGTCTCTGTATGAACGTCCGATGTAAAACTCCCCTTCCTCAGAATCAATAAGAACCTTCATTACGGAATTAATAAATTCCTGGTTCTTTTCAAAAGAAATCTCCTGCTGAGCTTCCATAATTGCATTTTTTCTCCGCTCTTTTTCATTTTCAGCCACAGGATCACCTAATATATAACTT
>CAYPMQ010000167.1:5238-7724 GCA_964411625.1 uncultured Ignavibacteriaceae bacterium | reverse complement strand
TGTAAAATTCAAAGATTGCTGCTGCCGATCCTTCTATTACTGCATTCTGCACCCAGGCTGCGGGTCTGACCGTTATTGTATTGGCACCTCCCGAGCCCCCTGTTTCGCCGAATCTTATTGGGAAAACCTCCGATGTTGAACTGTAACCGGATGAAAGTTCAAACACAACGGGTCCGGCCAGAGCTGATGAGTTTAGTGCTGAGACTGCATTCGAAAGGCTTGGATACTGACCTCCCGGCCCTATCTGATATACTCCCTGCATGCCGGCAATTATCTGTCTGGCTCCGTAAACCGACTGAGAATCAGGTACGCCCACCCCCGTAATGTTTTCAAGTACTGCATCCACCAGGTTACCGTTTACTGCGTTGGGACTAATATCATAGGCCAGCCAGAAATAATTCATCCCGTATTGCAGCTGCAGAAGGCCCGGAATCATAAACTGACCGGAGGGAGAACTTACAGTACTGCCGTATGAGGTTTGCGGAGTAAAAAACTGATCACCTCCCGTATAGTACAGTTTTGCGGCGGCCAGTGCCGTGGCAGTTGTTGTGCCGGTTGTGTTGAATGTAAAGTTCGTAACTGACGGCGGCTCTGCGGGACCAGAGACGAGAATCGCTATTTTTAATATTGACTGATTTAGCGCACCGGGTGTTGTTGGCAGCGTTATCTGACTTAATGATGCTGCAGGATTCTGCTGAGTGTATGCAAATGTGTATTCCGTGAAGCTCAGGTATGTCACATTATTAACTGAATTGTTTGCAGATACGGTTGAGTGAACCGGGGGATTACCCGGTGTGATGCTCAGAAAATGCCCGCTTCCGCCCACTGAGTCATTTATTCCAATTGAGGCACTTCCTCCTGAGGGCTGGTTCATTGATCCGTAACAGATTTTCACTGTCTGATCCCCCTCATGGAGTCTTATCTGAAAATTAGCTCTTGTGCCACCCCAGATAACCTGCTTCCACTGAACAATAAATACACGGGTTGGTGCGCTTCCCTCAGTCATGTAACTTATCTGCGACTGTGGATCTATATTTAGATCATCCCAGAGAGCTGCTATCAGAGGGTTGGAGGTCTGACTTGCAAGATCATTAAGCCAGCCGGTTCCTGAGTAATTATTGCCGATTGCGAGCCACCCGTTAACCGAGATCCTTGCTGTTGTATACGGCTGACCGAAATAAAAAAATCTGAATGGAAGGGTAATATTTTCACCGCCGTCATTTCCGGAGGCTGTGCTTATTGTGCCCCCGGTAATTTCATTATATGGAGCGGGCGCTGTCTGATTGAAATTGTAAGGAAAGTTCTGTGAATTAACAGCAACGGTTAATAAAAACAAAAAAAGGATTAAGTATTTCATAAGCACTCCGCAGAAATATATTTTAATTCAGCCTGGGTTTATAAGCTACTTTTCAACCCTGATTGCAAATTGCAGATAGTTGTTAATTGCACCAAGCGGGGTGTACCTGAACTGATAGGCATGTACATACTCAGTGAAAGCCTTAAATTCATGTGTGGGAACCCCGAACTCATCAAAGATTATTATATCGCCGTTATTTATATACGGATGTAACATAGTCAGAACATAAAGAGTAGCAGAGTAAAGATCCGCATCAAGATGAATAACTTTTCTCCTTTCCGGTTTATACTCTTTCAGGAAACCGGGGAGACTATCCTGAAATAAACCCGCTATAAATGCAACTCTGTTATCATTTATATCAGGTTTGTTACCTTTTATATCGTAATGCTCTTTTTTCATTACGCCAAACTCCTCAGGGAGTCCCGTGAAAGTATCAAAGCCGTAAAACCTGGAATCGGGATTGGTGTTCATGCCAACCCAGTGCCTGAATGCTGTCCCTTCTGCCACGCCGAACTCAAGGTAATCTATCGGTTCATTCAGATTTTCTTTCTTAAATACAAATTCATGAAGTTTGAATCTTTCTTCATAAACCACATGCGGGTTATAAAAATCATTGAATTCAAGTTTCGGGAGTCTGCTGATGTATTTTGAAAGTCTTGTAAGGTAAAGAAGGTTCAGCATAAACCCGTCGAAGGGTAAAAAAATGGCATGGAGCCTGAAACGCTCAAAAAGAGCCTTAATTTTTCTGATAAAAAAGAGTTGTGTCTGCAATTGTAAACCGGTAAATCTGTTATTAAAGACTTAGTTTTTCTGAATAATCAAATTTACAAAAAATCATGCTTTCAGACAGGGTTTGAAACGGGAATGATTGAGATACGGACTGTCTTTCTGCTGAAAAGGTTTTTGAAGTGGTTATTACATGCGGCTCATTTTGATGGTATGGCTGGGGAGCTGAACTTGGTTGAATTATGCAGGCAGGCAAAGAATCATGAACTTAATATTCAAATTCGTTTCTTTCTCAGGCTAATTTCTTTATCGGATAAAGATTTTCCTGAATCAAAACTGCAAACATCACTTCAGGTTTTCTGCTGCCACTTCAATTTTATCTTTGCTGAATGAAACCCCGATG
>CAYPMQ010000167.1:0-5228 GCA_964411625.1 uncultured Ignavibacteriaceae bacterium | reverse complement strand
ATAATAGATATGGCTCAAAGTATTTTTTATTTTTGATCTGTTCAATCGCCATTTCCGCAGGTTTTTTAAACTTAAATTCCACAATCATTATTGAGTCACTGAATTCAATCATACCGTCAATTCTGCCTATATTCGTATTTACTTCCGATCTTATCTGAATACCTGTAAGGAACATTACCATGATGAAAAGTGAATGGAAAAATCGCTCCTCTTCTATGATGAGGTTTGCCGGTATATTTGCAAAAACAGAGCTGATAAGAACTTTAAATTGTTCAACATCTCCGGTTTCTAAAGCAAAGCGTAATCTGTTTCCTATTATTTTTGCTTCATCAGGCTGCAAAGCAGTGATATCACTCAGCAGATAAGAATAGAATGAATTCTCGACTTCATAATTTGGAAAATCCAGAATAAATTCCTCCTGATCATAAACCATTCTTCTTTCTTTTACTGTAAGGTAACCGGTCTGAAAAAGAAGATTTTTTGTTGAGATATTCGAGAGAGAATCTGCATCAAAGGTGAGATAATTTGCTGCAGAGTCTTTAATTCCATCAAGTCTGTATTTTTCTGTTTTAAGTATTCTGAGCAGCTGAGAGGGTGTTTCCGTGCTGAACCAATAGTTTTCAAATTTGCCTGACTGAAAAAAGCTTAGTATTGAAAAAGGATTATAAACTTTATTCTCCCCGTTCCAGCTGTATCCGTTATACCACTTCCTGATCCTGGTTAAAAGTTCATCTCTTGAGATGCCCAATTTTGCTGATATAGTATCAATATGCGATACAAAATATTTTTCAAGTTCAACTTGTGTATAACCCATCAGATCCAGGAAATCATCATGCATTGTAAGATCAGAAATCTGATTTATTCCTGAAAATAGTGACATTTTTGCAAATTTGCTCACACCTGTAAGCAATACAAACCTGATATTGGCATCATTGGCTTTCATTCTTACAAAAACAGAGTAAAGGTAATCTCTCATTTTTTCTGCTGTGGCAGGGTTATGCAGATGGTCAGAGATTGGTTTATCGTATTCATCAATAAGAATTACTACCTTTTGCCCATATTTAACATTAAGCAAATAAATCAGCTCTGAGAAAAAATCACCCGTGCTATGTGCATTAATTTTGAACTGTTCCTCATCTGCTGTTTTCCTTAATCTTGAATCCATTGAAAGTCTGAAGCTCTCGGGATCGGTTGTTGTAAGGTCTGAAAAATCAAATCTGATAACGGGATACTTTTCCCATTGCTGGTTCTCATAAATTTTTAATCCTTTGAACAATTCCATGTTACCGGAAAATATTTCTTCGAGCGTAGATACAAGAAGTGATTTTCCAAACCGTCTGGGTCTTGATAAAAAAACATACGAATGGTTTTCGATCAGCTTTTTTATGATATCTGTTTTATCTATATAAAGATAATCACCGGTAATCAGTTTTTTGAAATCCTGAATTCCTACGGGTAGTTTTTTCATCAGCTTTTCAGTTTGTAAATATCATAAAATTAACTCAACCCAATTTATTACGACGGAATATTAAATACCAAAATATCCACAAGTTAAAAGAAATTTTATACTGTTGTTCCTTCTTGTAAAATGATTCTTTTTCCTGACGGAATGCCCGGAAGATCACAATATTCTGAAATCAGGAATGGATTTTTAAGAATAAATTATCTGATTAATATCATTTTTTCCGTAATTCTGCCTTTCGCAGTTATCAGTGAGTAGAAATAAACTCCGGAAGGCAGATCTGCAGCACTTAATTTATACTCATGTGTTCCCTCACTAAATGTTCCTGATAACAGTTCTCTGATCAGCTCTCCTGAACTGTTATATAAGTTCAGCTTCAAATCTGTCTGTTCCGGCAGATAAAAAGAAATGATTGTGGAAGGATTAAACGGGTTCGGATAATTCTGACTCATTTCATATCCCCTCTCTGCCGTAATTGAACCATATCCGGAGATACCGGTGGGCAAATTACCGAGCTCTGATAAAACGGCGTTATATATTTCCTCTTCAATATTGTACCAGCCGCTGTAAACACCTGCACCCCATCTTCCTCCGTTTGTGATGAAGACAATACCGTAATCCCCGGCGATCGAAAAGTATGCATCGCTTATAAGTCCGTATGCTTCGCCCGGGTGCCCGTATAATGTCTGCCCCTGTAAAAGATCGGTGGTTCTGTGTGACCCGTAACCATACGAGTTAAAGATTCCGTAGTAGTTATTGCCGTTAGAACCATTGTAAGTCCAGACCGGTGTTCTCATCTTAACTGCTGATGAGTCTGACAATATTGTAACGCCGTTATAATTACCATTGTTAAGCTGCATTTTCAGTAGCATTGCCATACCAGCCGAACTGATTCTCAGACCACCCTGCGGACCAAAGAGAAATCCGTTTGTGCCGATGACATAACTGCTGAGATCCCTTGGTGCAGGACGGACTCCGTTGTAGTTGTCTGCCTGAGCAACCCAGGTGTTTCCCGAATATCTGTATAACACGGCAATATCATTTATATTTGTGATATCCTGTATATTGAAAGATGCATTAATTCCGAGTTTATCAAATATATGCCTGCGGCAGTACTCATCAAATCTTTCACCACTCAGTTTTTCGATAAGTGTGCCCAGAATACCGTAATTTATGTTGGCGTAGTTGAAATATTTATCAGCCGGCCTTTTGCTGCTGCTGAAGTTTGAAGAAGAATAATAGGCTCCTCCGGGGCTGAGAAGCGAGGATAAAACAGGCGGGTTGTTACTGTAACTGGCGCTTAAAAAAGTATCATAAGTGCTGCCATCCCTAAGGCTTGCCGTATGTGACGCCACCATGCCTATTGTAATGATATCATCCGGAAACCAGGGGCTGCGCAATGTAAATCCAAGATGCGTGCTGATATCATCATCAAAACTGAACAGACCCTGATCATACAGCTGCATCAATGCTATTGCAGTTACCATTTTAGATATCGAAGCAATCCGGTATTTCGTACTGTCATCTGTCACAAGACTTCTGCTGATATCTTTTATTCCGAATCCACGGGTATAAACAAGATGGTCATTTTTTATAACACTGACACTAAATCCTACAGCGCTGTATTTTATTTTTATGTTGTTTAATTTAGTATCAAGCTGAAGTGTCTGAGCATTTCCGTAAATGGAAAGAAACATAAGGAGCAGAAAATATTTCGCAGGTTTCAAATTATACTACTATTGTTTAATCATTATATAGAAAATAGTGAATTGTAGTACAAAAAAAAAGAACTTGGCATTAAGGACATTAAAGAAGATGCAGGTTCATAGTCAGGATGCCCGAGGGCACAAAGATTGAGCAGGATGACTGCTGGCTCGGGTTAAAACGAATGGCGGTAAACTCCGGGTTGTCTTAAATTCTTTATTAGGAAAGAATATACAAAATTCCTGTATTAAGCGACTATAAGGTGGACTTAAAATTGAGTAACCGCCTGAGCGGTTTTCAGAAGAAGGCTGCAGCCGGGTTATCATCATTCTTCCTGACCGTAGTCTGAGGTCAACGGCAACAGATAAAATCATTCTAACTATGAATAGCATTGCATATCAGGCTATCTTGTACCGTCGGTATTATTCAACGGATTGAGCAGAGAAAGCTTACTTAAATAATAAAACCCCGGGCCGATTCACACCGGGCCGGGGATTGTTTTTGAGCTATGAAAGTTTTACTTCTGTAACAGCATCTTCTTTGTTTCGGCAAACCTGCCTGTATTCTCTAGAAATACACACCGCTTGCCAGGTTCACGCAGTTGAAAGTTAATATGTGAACTCGGGGATTGAATTCTGAATTAAACAGCTCTCTTACCTTCTGACCCGGAATGTTGTAAATCGTGATATTTACAAACTCTTTCTGAGGCAGAACAAACTCGATAACCGTTGATGGGTTTAACGGGTTCGGGTAATTCTGTGATAATCTTAATTCAGTCGGAATCCTGCTGTCGTCTTTTACATCAGTCACGATGTTTGTGGCGCAGATTATTCCGTCTTCGGTACCTGCTTACATTATAGTGTAATTACTGTTGATCGAGATCGAAGGAATCGGGGCTCCGTAGAGACCAAAATCTGACCATGTAACAGCCGGGTTATCAGTTGCAGGATAGTAAACATACATACCACCGCCCCATGAACTGATATAGAAATTATCATTTACGTCAATTTTGACCGCATAAATATGTATAACGGGGAGACCTGAGTTTATTCTTTCCCAGGTTGCACCGCCGTCAAGACTTCTGATCATACCATTTCTTTATGTTCCTGCATAATGATGATTCCGGCTGTTTACTGCCATTGACCAGATATATCTGCTTGAACTGTTAGTATTGAACCATACTGTGTTTCCGGTTCCGAGTTTGAAAAAACCGCTGTCAAGCAAACCTGCATATATGTTTCCGTTGCAGTCTTTTGCAAGTGAATGAACGGAGTTACCGACAATACCTTCACTGAAATCTTCCCGGCTTGCACCGTTGTCATTTGAAAAATAAACACCTTCTCCCCAGAGGCCGGCATATATTTTTGTGCCGTCAACCAGGAGAGATCTGATGTCTCTGCTGTTCAGACCGGCGAGAACCCGGGTTGTTCCGTTACCGGCTGATCTATAGACGCCACTTTCGGTGGCTGCATAAATCGTAACTGCTGATTTTGAGGTCATTGACCAGATATAAGCGCAGAGCATGCTCTGATTAATCGGTTCCCAGGTAATACCGTTATCGGTTGATCTGTAAATCTTACCGCCCCATTTACCTGCTAATATGTTTCCGTTATTATTAAGTATCATAGTAAGAAGTATCTCGTTCATTGAGAAGCTTGCAACATGGGCCCAGTTGTAATTGATGCCCTGTGTGTTTGTAACAACTCCCTTAATCGTGATTGCAGCTGAAGACTAATCATCCTCGGTATTCTGATGGTTATTCGGATTTGAATCGCGATCATTGAGTATCAACTGCACAACTTCTGCAACGTTTAAACAGTTGTATCCGGAGGAATATTTCCGCCGAAGATTACATTGTTGAACTGACCTGTACCAATGACATTTTTAGCTATCATCTTACCATTCTGTACACCTGATACAAAGTTAATGTTTGTTCCGGGAGCCATTATGGAACCTTTAACATCAATATGAAAAATTCTTAATGAATCTGCCTCGCAGAAATTATAAAATACGTTAATAATACTTGTACCGTAAACATTCAGACCGCCATTCCACCATTCAT
>CAYPMQ010000166.1:0-7818 GCA_964411625.1 uncultured Ignavibacteriaceae bacterium | reverse complement strand
CCTTCATTCTTTACAAGTTCCGCAAGTGCCTCAGATGCAGCCATCCCGGTGGCATATTGATAAACGTAAAAATTGTAGTAGAAGTGAGGAACTCGTGCCCAGGTGAATTCTTCTTCCGTATCAACCTGCATTGCCGGGCCCCAGTATTTCTGGTAAATACCCCCGTATAATTTCCGCAGCTCCTGAACAGTCAGTGCTTCACCTCCCTCAATTTTCGAATAGACCAAATCCTCAAACTCTGCAAACATGGTTTGTCTGTAGAATGTGGTGGTTACATTATTAAGATATTTTTCTATCAGACTGAGCTTTTCCTCATCTGACTCAGAGGTTTCAATCATATGATCAAGCAAAAGCGATTCATTAAACGTGCTGGCAACTTCGGCGAGAAATATTGTGTAATCTGAATAAATATAGGGCTGAGTCTGCCCCGTGTAATAAGAGTGCATATTATGCCCCATTTCATGCGTAAGAGTGAAAACATCATTCAGCAGGTTAGTGTAATTCAGGAGAACATATGGATGAACTCCAAAAGTTGTACCTGAAGAATATGCACCTCCCCTTTTGTTTTCAGTTTCATAAACATCAATCCAGCGGTTATCAAATGCCCTCTTAAGCGAGGCTATATACTCGCTTCCCATTACTTTAAGCGAATCAAGCACGAGCTGAACAGCTTGGGCGTAATCATATTTCCTTGCACTTCCCGTTTCAAATAAACTGACGTAAGAATCAAAAGGCTGAAGTTTATCAAGTTTAAGAATTCTTCTTTTAAGATCTGCCCATCTGTGCATGGGTGCCATATTTTCATTTACCGTTTTAACAAGATTATCATACACTTCAACAGGAATATTGTTGGCAAATAGCGCAGCTTCTTTTGCAGAAGCAAAGTTTCTGGATTTTGCATAAAATACCTTCGATTTAAGGTTTCCGCTGAACATTGATGCAAGTGTATTGGAATATTCAAGAAAGGGTTTGTAATACGCTTTGAAAGCTCGTTCCCTGTAGTCACGGTCTTTCGAATAGAGGGCGGCGTAGTATCTCCCGTGACTCATTTCAATTTCCTCTCCTTCTTCATCCTTAACTGAAGGGAACTGCATATCTGCATTGGTAAATACGGAGAAAATATCATAAGGAATTCCGCTCAAATCACCCGCCATGGCAAGCAGTTTTTCTTCATTTGCAGATAATGTATGATTTTTCTTTCTAAGGATATTATCCATGAAATGCTCATAGCCGGAAAACTTTTCGTTTTGAAGAACAGATTTCAGATAGTTTTCATCCAGTGATACAAGCTCGGGGGTAATAAATGAAGAAACCGCACCGCACTTAACATAAAGCGACTTTATTCTGGAGTGAAGCTCGGTGCCTTTTTCCTCCTTGAGTTCACTGTCATGAAGCAGCATGGCATAAAGATGCAGTCTTTCAAGTCTGATACCGATCTCTTCATCAAGCTTAAGACAATCATACAGTACATCCGCAGATTCACACAGCTTTCCCTGATACTGTGCATAAAGAGGGAGACGGGATTCAACAAAGGCAAAGTCATTCTCCCATTCTTCTGTTGTTTCATATATATCCGTTAGATTCCAGGTGTACTGTTCGGAAATTTCACTTCTTTTAGGCAGTTTACCGGAATTTTCTGCTGAGAATAGCCTGATGAGTTCAGATTCTGCAAAAAGCGGCATATTTCAATTCTCCTGTATATTTATTCATTTTATAAATCACAAACTAAAACAATTAAACAAAAATAAATTCCGCAAAGTTAAAAATCATATTGGGAAATAAACAGAAAAGATGAAGGTAATGATTTATAACTCTTTGCAAAATAAATATTTTATTGATTTTTAGCGGATTTAAAGGTAAATTTAAGGTCTTTATTTTTTATCAATACAAAACAAGAGAGATATGAAAGAATTCAGATTCCGGTTAATTCTTATTGTTGGGGTTTTCGCGCTCTCGCTCTATTTGCTTTACCCCACCTACCAGGATTACCTTAACTCAGATAAAACAAGCAAGGTGCTGGAAGAAAAAGAAAAATCGATAAAACAAGCAAACCCTTCTGTTTCAAAATCCGATCTGCAGAAACAACTCAAACGCGTTGAGGACAGTCTTAAATCAGCAGACCCCTCAATCAGAGAGGCACGGGCCAAGAGAATAAAACTTGGTCTTGATCTTCAGGGAGGTATGCGTGTTGTTCTTGAGGTCAATACTGCCCAGCTGCTTGGTAAACTTGCAAACAATCCGGACGATAAATTCCGTCAGATGCTCAAAGAATCCCAGGCAGAGGCTGACAGAGAAGATGCTCCGATAGTATCCGTTCTCGTCAGGAAACTTGCTGAAAATAACATCAGGCTCAGCAGATATTTCGGCTCTGTAAGAGAGGATGATTCAAAAATAATCAGTGATCTTGAAACTCAGACCGAAGATGCCGTACTAAGAGCGGAAGAAATTATCAGAAACCGCGTTGACCAGTACGGTGTTGCAGAACCCTCTATTCAGAGACAGGGAAGCAGAAGAATTATTGTTGAATTACCAGGTATCGCTAATGAAGAGGAAGCCCGCCAGCTTATTCAGAGCACCGCTTTACTTGAGTTCAGACTTGTGAAAGATCCTCAGTTTGCTTTCGGAATTCTTAAGAATATAAATAATGTAATGGCGGGTATTGAAGTAAACACCGATACCACCAAAACCGACACCACCAAAGCTGTAAATGATACCACAGTTGTAAAAAACAACGACACTGCAAAGGCAAATCAGACAGCTCAGAACAACGATAATCCCCTATTTAAAATAATACAGCCTCTGGAATCAGGTGATGCACTTATCAAAGAATCAGATAAGGCTAAATTTGAAGAAATTCTAAGCAGACCTGAAGTTAAAAGAGTTGTTCCTGATAATATTGATTTCCTTTTCTCAGCCAAGCCGGTAAATTTTACAGAAGGTGAGGGAATCTATTCTGTAATATGTGTAAATAAAGCTGCCGAACTTACGGGTGGTGTTATTACAGAGGCGATAGGTACAATTGATCCTAACAGCAGCAGTGCAATTGTAACAATGGCTATGAATTCTGAGGGATCTCTTGAATGGGCCAGAATTACAGGTGCAAACATCAAAAAGAGAATTGCTATAGTTCTTGACGGTGTTGTTTACTCTGCTCCTGTTGTTAATAATAAGATTACCGGCGGAAGATCTCAGATTGAAGGTATGGCAGATCTCAATGAAGCTAAAAACCTCGCAATCATTCTTAACGCAGGTGCATTCTCGGCTCCCGTCGAGGTTATAGAAGAAAGAACAGTTGGTCCGTCACTTGGTGAAGACTCTGTAAATTCAGGATTTATTTCAGCAATACTCGGCTACCTTCTGGTTGCAGGTTTCATGATTTTCTATTATCAGAAATCAGGGTCAATCTCGGCAGTAGCACTTTTCTTAACCATTTTTTTCATTCTTGGAGTGCTTGCGGGATTTGGAGCAACACTCACACTGCCCGGTATCGCAGGTATCGTTCTTACAATCGGTATGGCGGTTGATGCCAATGTTCTGATATTTGAGCGTATCAGAGAAGAGCTTGATTCCGGTAAAACTATTAAAGCTGCTCTTGAAGGCGGTTTTTCCAAAGCTTATTCAGCTATCTGGGATTCCAACATCACAACACTCATTACAGGTATCGTTCTTTACCAGTTTGGTACGGGACCCATCCAGGGTTTTGCTTTAACCCTTATGATTGGTCTGGCAACCTCACTTTTCGGTGCCTTGGTAATAACAAAGGTGATTATGGAAATATCGGTAAGCAAGGGCTCAAAGATTTCAATTGGTTAATAAAACAGCTTTATAGGAGCAATTTTACAAATGAGAATTTTCAAAAATCTAAATTTTGACTGGCTCGGGATGAGAAAAACATTTTATATGATTTCGCTCGGTATATTCCTTGCCGGTATGTTAAGCATCCTCTTCAGAGGTATGCAATTCGGTATCGATTTCAAAGGCGGAACCGAAATAGTGCTGCAGTTTGATAACGCAATTGATATCACCGTAATGCGTAATATTATGAGCAAAACTGAATTAGGCAACGTGGAAGTAAAAACCTTCGGAGCCGAAACAGGTGTTCTTATAAGAACAGAACTGCAGGCAATTCCCTCAAAAATACGTCCCAAGGTAACTGCCAATATCAACGAAACAGTAAAGACTGTCATTAAAGGCGGCAATTATAAACTGGTCAGAGACTCTGCAAATGCCGCGGTTTACAGCTTTGATTCCGCTCTCGTTGCAACCGAAGTTGCTGACTATCTTACCTCCCAGGGTTTCCAGGCTTCAAGAATAGAAGAAGGCAATAATACAGCCCTTGTTACTGTAAGTATCGGTATCTCAGACTGGATCAAAGAAACGATTAAAAATAACATCCCCAATAATAACTTTAAAGTTCTTCGTGAAGACAGGGTCGGACCTAAAGTCGGTGACGAATTAAAATCACAGGCTTTACTCGCTGTTATAATATCACTTCTCGGAATTCTGATCTATCTTGCATTCCGGTTCAAGTGGATTTTTGCAGTTGGCGCCGTTATAGCTCTTTTCCACGACGTACTTATCACTGTAGGTCTTTATTCACTTCTTTATGGAGTTATACCCGGACTTAATCTTGAAATCGACCTGACTGTTATTGCGGCATTCCTGACCCTCGTTGGTTACTCGATCAACGATACGGTTATCGTGTTTGACCGTGTCCGTGAAACCATCAGAGTTCACAAGACAGGCAAGCTCTTTGACCTAATGAATGAAGCAATTAACAGAACGATGAGCCGTACAATCCTTACGGGAGGAACAACCCTTCTGGCAGTATTTATCCTGCTCATTTTTGGTGGTGAAGTTCTCAGAGCGTTCTCATTCACTCTCTTCTTCGGTATCATCATAGGTACCTATTCATCAATCTTCGTTGCAAGCGCGCTCGTTCTTGACTACGCTTCAAGAACTAAAAAGAAAATCGAATTCTGATATTATCTTTCTTAAACTCAAAACCCGGAAAAGTTAGTCTCCGGGTTTTTTGTTTTAAATATTTTATAAACTGCCCACGGCTGAACCAGATCAGGCTGCTGATTGTAACGTTAATAAACAGAACAAAATTAATCCGATGAAAGAGGATAAATACCCGCAGGATATTCCAAAGACATGAAGTCAGGATGATTATTAATTCATCAGGCAGGTATAGAGACGGAGCGGGCTATGGGATTCTCTCAAAGTGATGCCTGGGGCAGTCCCGAAGGGATGACCCTGTTCAGACCCGTGGCATTCTTTATTTGAGCGGGCGACGGGATTCGAACCCGCGGCATTCAGCTTGGGAAGCTGACACTCTACCGACTGAGTTACGCCCGCATTAAAAGAACAACAGTAAAATTAATCAGAGCAAAATTAATAGTCAATATCCTGCAGAAATAAATTAAAAAGACCGTGCCGGTTTCCCCGCACGGTTTTAATCGCACAATGACAAACGCAGAAAAAGCGGCACTGCGATTCAGCTGTAACTGCTTTTAACGTTTTGCCCGCCTGCGGAGATGCCTGCACTGATCTGCTGCGCGGCGGACTGCCGGAACTGTAATTAATGGTTGCCGTTAACGGTAAAAGCTTCCTTAACAAGTGCCTGTTGCTGCTGCATAGTCAGTTTCGCGGATCCTACAGCCGGTGAGGCAGCCGAAGGTCTTCCCGCATATCTTATTCTGGAAGGATTCTCTATATCTTCATACAACCTTGGCATTAGAAAATTCCATGCCCCCATATTTTTAGGTTCTTCCTGAACCCAAACAACCTGAGCTGCATTAGCATAACTTCCAACCACTTCACGGATCTGCTCTTTCTCATAAGGATAAAGCTGCTCAATTCTGACTATGGCAGTATCTGTGATATTATTTTCAGCCCTGTATTTAATCAGATCGTAGTAAACTTTACCGCTGGTGAGTATCAGTCTTTTCACTGCTTTTTTATTGGTTACAGAAGCATCGTCTATAATCTCCCTGAATGAACCGTTGATGAAATCATGTTTATATGATTTTGCATCAGGAAGTCTTAACAAACTTTTCGGTGTCATTACTACAAGAGGTCTTCTGACATTTTTTTTCATCTGCCTCCTGAGCAGATGGAAAATCTGCGAAGGTTCAGTCGGATAAACCACTTCCATATTATCCTGTGCACAGAGGATCAGAAATCTCTCAAGTCTCGCACTTGAATGCTCGGGACCCTGCCCCTCGAAACCATGAGGCAGTAAGAGAACCAGGTTGTTAGGGGTATCCCATTTTTCTTTTGAAGCCACTATAAAGTTATCAATTATTACCTGAGCGCAGTTTGCAAAATCACCGAACTGAGCCTCCCACAATACCAGACAGAGGGGATCTGCCGTACTGTATCCGTATTCAAATCCGAGCACGGCCGCTTCTGAAAGGAGTGAGTCAAGCGCCTCGATTTTTGCCTGATCGGGATACATGTGGTTTACAGGGAAATATTCATGTCCGTCTTTAATATCAGTGAATGCAAGGTGCCTGTGGCTGAATGTTCCTCTAACCACATCTTCACCGCTGAGTCTGATCGGAACACCTTCTTTTAACAGTGAAGCAAATGCAAGGAATTCACCTGTTGCCCAGTCAGCAGTTGCATCAGGATTTAAGGCAAATTCAACTCTTTTCTCAAGGAATTTCCTAAGCTTAGGATGAAGATTAAAGCCATCGGGGAGCTGTGAACCTTTTATAAGAAGCTCTTTCAAAGTCTCTTCACTTATTGCGGTTTTTGCCGATGATCTTGCAGATTTAATTTTTTCAGATGAAACTGCAAGAGGAATATCAATCTTGAATTCCACCTTTCTTTTCTGCACCAGATCAAGAGCGTCATTCAGAAGTTTAAGGTAATCATTCTTCATCCGGATAAATTCATCCTCGGTCACCATTTTTTCGCTGATGAGGCGTTCTTTATAGATCTTAGTAACCGAAGGCTGTTTCTTAATTTTTTCATACATAAGAGGCTGTGTATATCCCGGATCATCAGCTTCATTGTGCCCATGTCTTCTGTACCCGATTACATCAATCACAACATCTTTTTTGAATTTGTGTTTGTATTCAAAGGCAAGTTTGGTAACCCAGAGAACTGACTCAGGGTCATCACCGTTAACGTGGAAGATGGGAGCCTGCACCATCTTTGCAACGTCTGTTGCGTATTGTGACGATCTTGCATCCTCAGGAGTGGTGGTAAATCCGATCTGATTATTGATTATTAGGTGAATAGTACCCCCTGTTTTATAACCAACAAGCTGTGAAAGGTTTATCGTTTCTGCAACAACACCCTGACCCGCAAAAGCAGCATCACCATGAATAAGGAGGGGCATGATATACCTGCGCTCCTGGTCACCCATTCTGTTCTGCTTGGCTCTGACAATTCCCTGGATCACGGGATTTACCCATTCCAGGTGGCTGGGGTTGGATGCTATAGTAACGCCTATTTCTTTTCTTGATCTGGTTTTAACTTTTCCGTGGGCTCCAAGATGATATTTTACATCACCCGAACCTGCAAAGGAATTAGGGTCTATAATGTCTTCAAACTCAGAAAGGATTGAATCATATGATTTTCCGATAATGTTTGTTAAAATGTTCAGTCTGCCTCTGTGAGCCATACCAAGCACTATTTCTTTCACACCGTTATCTGCGGCAATGGTGAGGAGATAATCAAGCATCGGAATTACTGACTCATTTCCTTCAAGCGAAAATCTTTTATGACCAACAAATTTGGTATGAATAAAATGCTCAAACTCTTCAGCTTCCATCAGTTTGTGAAGAATGTTCTTCCTTGTAT
>CAYPMQ010000165.1:0-7899 GCA_964411625.1 uncultured Ignavibacteriaceae bacterium | reverse complement strand
GCCTCAACAATAAAGATTGATCCCACTTTCCTTGTGAAAATGGAATCGGGTGATTTCAGTTTCCTTCCCGATCTTTATGTTAAATCATTCATTAAAGAATACGCAAAAAACGTAAAGCTTGATCCGGTGAAGATAATTGCGAAATATAATATGCTGAAAGAGGGTAAAATACCCGGTGACTATATCCATCAGCCTGAGCAAAGTCATGTTAAACAGGATTCTGCCTTCAGTCAGGAAAAAGTAAAAGTTTCTGTTACCGATGAGACGATTAAACCTCATGCCCCGGAAGCACCCGAGCCTGCAAAACCGGAACCCGCAATGGAAATTCCTGTGCAGGCTGTTCAGGCCCCGGTCCAGAAAGTGCTGGCAGATGATTCAGTTCTTGATTATACACCTGAAACTGCTTCAGGTAATGGCTTCTTTGGTAAACCTGCTAATATCATTGTGCTTGTGATGGGTGTGATAGCTTTTGCGGCGGCAGTTTTTCTGATTCTGAATTCAGGAGGTCCGGAGCCGATAATTGTGGAAAAACCGTACGAGGAGGTTCTTGAAGATGCTGCCAGACAGAGACATAATGAACCGGGCAACAAAACAGGTGATGAGCTTATTGCTTCAAACGATAGTCTGAAAGTTACATTCAGTGCGATTGATTCTTCATGGATCCAGACAGTTACTGATTCAGGAGTTCAGGAGAATTTTCTGCTGGTACCTTTTTCCTCAAAAACTGTGAAAGCAAAGAATAATGTGAAAGCGCTCATAGGCAATTCTTATGTAATCAAAATTTCCATTAATGACAACGAGCTTACGCTGCCGGCAATCACCAGAAACGTGAATACCTTTCTGATTTCAAAAAGCGGAATAGTACTGGATACACTGGCTCAATAAAATGGATAAAATTCACAACAGAATACTTGAACTGCGCGAACAGTTAAGAGGACACGATCACAGGTACTATGTCCTGAACGAACCATCTGTCAGTGATGAACAATACGATATGCTGATGGCTGAGCTCATTAAGCTTGAAAAGGAAAATCCTCAGTTTGTATCACCTGATTCGCCATCTCAGAGAGTCGGCAGTGACCTCAGTAATCAGTTTGCTCCCGTAACACACCTGAGCCCCATGCTGAGCCTGTCAAATACTTATGATGAAGCTGAACTTATTGAATTTGACCGCCGGGTTAAAGATAACCTTCCTGCAGGTGAGAAACCGGAATATATAGTTGAATACAAGATAGACGGATTTTCAATAAGTCTCAGGTATGTAAACGGTTTGCTTGATGTTGCCGTGACAAGAGGTGATGGTACAACCGGAGAGGATGTAACAGCCAATGTAAAGACTATCAGATCAGTTCCCCTTAATATCCTCAGCACAAAACTAAACGGATTTGATTTTACCGAATTTGAAGTGCGCGGTGAAATTTATATGGAACGGGGAGTTTTTGAGAAAATTAATGAAGAGCGCGCAATAAAGGGAGAAAAACTTTTTGCCAATCCGAGAAATTTTGCAGCGGGAACCATTAAACTGATTGACCCTAAGCAGACAGCACAAAGGCCCCTCCAGATTTTTGCTTATTTCCTCCTTTCACGCCGGAACAGATTCAATTCTCAGTATGAAAACCTTGATATGCTGAAAAAACTGGGTTTCAGAGTTAATCCGCATTACAGATTATGCAGTGATATCTCAGAAGTTATTTCTGCATGCAGGGAAATGGAAAGGATGCGGGATGAACTTCCCTACGATATCGACGGTGTGGTTATCAAAGTCAACTCAATCAGACATCAGGAAATAATCGGGAGCATAGCAAAATCACCCCGCTGGGCAACTGCCTATAAATTTAAGGCAAAACAAGCGGTTACAAAACTTAACAAAATAACATGGCAGGTGGGCAGAACCGGAATAGTAACCCCAGTGGCTGAGCTTGAACCTGTTTTCCTTGCCGGATCAACCATCTCCAGAGCAACACTTCATAATCTGGATGAGATCAGAAGAAAAGATATCAGGGAGGGAGATACAGTTGTCATTGAAAAAGGCGGCGATGTAATACCCAAGGTTGTATCCGTGATTATGGAAAAAAGACCATCCTATTCTTCTGAAACTATTCCACCTTCACATTGCCCCGTGTGCGGTGAAAAAATAATGCAGCCTGAAGATGAAGTTGCATTTTACTGCACCAATTACGAGTGTACTGCGCAGATAAAAGGAAGGCTGGAACATTTTGCTTCAAGAGGAGCCATGGATATTGAAGGGCTAGGAACATCACTTATTGATCTGTTTTCTGACCTGAAACTTCTGAGTTCATTTCCCGATATCTACAGGCTGAGAGAAAAAAGGTCTTTCCTGATTTCAATAGAGAGGCTTGGTGAGAAAAGTGTTGACAATCTCCTTGCGGCAATTGAAAAAAGTAAAAATCAGCCGTTTCACAAAGTTTTGTTCGCACTGGGAATAAGATACGTCGGGGCCGGTGTTGCCCGAAAACTGGCAGATCATTTCAGAAATATCGGAAATCTTAAAGCCGCTTCCGAGGATGATATCAAGGCAGTTCATGAGATTGGTGAAAGTATTGCGAGGTCGGTAAAAAGCTATTTTGAAAGTGAATATCATCTGAGAATGGTGGCAGAACTTCAGGAAGCAGGTCTGAAATTTGAGATTGAGGAGAAAGAAACATCTGATAATTTCTTCAAGGGCAAAACTTTTGTCATAACGGGTACACTTTCCTCATACGGACGTGACGAAGCTTCCGAAAGAATAATTGAGCTTGGCGGTAAAATCACCTCTTCTGTATCAAAAAACACCGATTATCTGATTGCAGGTGAGAACGCAGGGTCAAAGCTGGAAAAAGCTGCAAAATTAAATGTAAAAATTCTTCCGGATGAAGAATTCATGAAACTCCTGAGGGATGCTGAATCATGATGAGACTTAAAATTCTTATTGCATTAATTCTTCTTAGAAAAAAATCGAAGAATATGGCTTCCCAAAAACGATTTGTGTCATTTTTTAACAGAAAGAGCACCGTCATTTTTCTGATGCCGGGAAATAAAGAAATGTTTGATGCGGCAATAGACGAGATAAGAAAACTGCCTTCATCCAATAAATATACACTCATCGCAAAAAGAGAGAATTTTACCGATGCAGAAAATGTGGATGAAACAATTCTCATAACAAAAGAAGTTTTTGATTTCTTTGGCAGACCAAAAGTACAGCTTAAAGAAAAAATAGCTGAAATTGAAGCTGACACTATAATTGATCTTGAACCCGAAGGTCTCCCTGAACATGCGTGGATCAGTTTTTCCTCAGGTGCTGCAGACAGGGTTGCGCTAAGCGACCAGGGCTGCAATTCGTTATGTAATGTGATCTATAAATGCGAAAAAAATGCGGGAAATGGAAATATTTATGAGAAATTTTTTAATTTTCTGAAAATGTTTTAAAATCTTAATGAATACTGAAAAAAACAAAGATAATGATATCCTGATTTTTACCCTGAATGAGAAAAGGCTGGATGCCAACATCTCCGGACTTATTAAGGGAGAATTCACCGATATTATTAAAAATCAGGGGGTCCGAAAACTGATTATAGACCTTACAAATGTTGAGAACTGTGATTCCAGCGGGCTCAGCAGTCTCCTTGTAGCAAATCGTCTTGTTCAGGCTGTAGCGGGGGAGCTTATAATTGTTACACCATCTCAGAAAATACTTACCCTTATAAAAATAACGCAGCTTGACAGAGTGTTACGAATCTGTGAAACTCTTTCTTCCGCAAAAGAAGAACTACAAAGATAGTTTTAATAAAAAAACCGGGGCAGACATTATTTCTTGAATCTGCAGACATTTGACTTAATTATAGTCATTGTTTTTCTAATCGGCATTGCAGCCTGGGGCGTCATAGCCGGTGGTAAACAAAAATCGCATACCGATTATTTTCTGGGTGCTCATGAAGTGCCGTGGTGGCTTATATCCTTTTCAATAATCGCCGCCGAAACCAGCACACTCACTTTTATATCAATCCCCGGTCTTGCTTACTTAACAAATCTTAATTTCCTTCAGGTTACATTCGGATATCTTACAGGCAGGCTTTTTGTAGCTTTTTTCCTGCTGCCTGAGTATTACAAGGGTGAGATTTCAACGGCATATTCTTTTCTTGAAAACCGGTTTGGTCTTAAAACGAGAAAGTTTGCCTCCGTGATATTTCTTTTCACAAGAACCGCAGCAGATGGTGTCAGGTTATTTGCAACAGCCATTCCAATCAAACTTCTCCTCAATATTGACTACCATTGGGCAATTGCAATTGTTGCCGTCATAAGCCTGATTTACACTTACACAGGAGGAGTGAAAGGAGTGATCTGGGTTGATGCATTTCAGATGCTCCTTTATATCGGCGGAGTGATAGTTTCCATCATTTTTATTATCAGCTCATCTGCGGGCAGCGTTACTGAAATATTTGGGAGGCTGGCTGCTGAAGGGAAACTTGAAGTATTTCAATCCGGGTTCAGTGAAGGAATAAGCGGGTTTTTCAAAACCCCGTATTCGCTTATTGCGGGTATAACCGGCGGAGCATTTCTTTCGATGGCATCGCATGGCACAGACCAGCTTATCATACAACGTCTTTTATCTGCAGGAACACTGAAAAAATCTCAGAAAGCACTCACGCTTACCGGATTCATAATCGTCATTCAGTTTGCACTTTTCCTTATACTCGGTGTTCTGCTGTATGAGTATTACGACGGCAGACAATTCGCAAAAAGTGATGAGATTTTTCCGCTTTTCATTCTGAATGAACTGCCGGAAGGTGTTTCAGGACTTCTTACTGCCGGAATGTTTGCAGCAGCCCTTTCCACTCTGGCCGGCTCTATCAGCTCAATGGCATCTTCAACAATGTTTGATCTTATTCTTACGGGCAGGCGGGGTAAGGAGCTTACAGAAGAGAAAAAACTAAAATACTCCCGAATTCTTACACTGGTGTGGGCGCTGGTTCTGATTCAGTCTGCCGCACTATTTATGAATTCAGACCGTGCCGTGGTAGAAATTGCCCTCAGTATTGCATCATTTACTTACGGGGGCCTGCTTGGCACTTTCCTTCTCGGAGTTTTCGTAAAAAAAGCCGGGGAGGAAGACGCACTCGCTGCATTCACTGCCGGAATACTTGTAATGGTATCAGTAATAATTCTTAAACTGGTTGCATGGACATGGTTTACTCTGATCGGGGTGTTTGTTACTCTGTTAACGGGATATCTGCTGAGTATTCTAACCGCTAAATCAGAGAATTAAGAGTGTACTTTATATCACACTCTTAATTTTGTTAAAGTAAATATATTACATCAGGAAGATAGATTTTTATGCTTTCCCTAGCCGATTATCTTATAATTGCAGTTTACTTTGCAATCAGCATTCTTATAGCCATTTACTATTCCAAAAGAGCGGGAAAAAGTTCAGAGGAGTTTTTTCTTTCAGGGAGAAATCTGCCCTGGTATCTAGCCGGATTATCAATGGTGGCAACCACATTTGCGGCAGATACTCCTCTTGCAGTAACCGAATTAGTCGCAAAAAACGGGATATCGGGAAACTGGGTATGGTGGAATTTTGCACTTGGCGGAGTTCTTACAGTATTTTTCTTTGCCAGATTATGGCGCCGTTCAGGAATAATGACTGAAGTTGAATTTATTGAACTGAGATACAGCGGGGGACCGGCAAAATTTTTAAGAGGATTCAGAGCTGTTTACCTTGGCCTGTTTATGAATGTGATCATCATCGGCTGGGTAAACAATGCCATGGTTTCGGTGCTTCAGGAGATATTCCGGATTGATGCATCACGAATCCTTTTATATGTCTTTATATGCATGGCATTGGTTGCAGTTTATTCTGCTATTTCCGGTTTATGGGGTGTAGTGGTAACCGATGCGTTTCAGTTTATTCTTGCAATGGCGGGTTCAATAGTTCTTGCTGTTATTGTTGTTAACTCTCCGGAAGTTGGGGGGATCACCGGACTTCAGGAAAAACTGCCTCCGTATGTATTTGAATTTTTCCCGAGGATAGGGGAAACGGCGGGAGGTGTTACAGGAGTTTTTGCAATGTCGGTTGCTGCATTTCTGGCATACATAGGTGTTCAGTGGTGGTCTTCATGGTATCCCGGCTCTGAACCGGGCGGCGGCGGGTATGTGGCTCAGAGAATGCTTTCTGCCAAAGATGAAAAACATTCTTTATGGGCAACATTATTTTTCCAGACAGCCCATTATGCTATAAGGCCCTGGCCATGGATTCTGGTTGCGCTGGCGGCTCTCGTACTTTATCCTGAACTGGGAGCAGATGAAAAAAAGCTTGGTTATGTAAAAGCAATCAATGATTTTCTCCCATCGGGGCTGAAGGGACTGATGATAGCAGCCTTTTTTGCGGCATATATGAGCACGGTTGCAACCCAACTCAACTGGGGAACATCTTATCTGGTTAATGACCTGTATAAAAGGTTTCTGAAGAAAGAAGGCAGCGAGAAGCATTACGTATTTACTTCAAGGGTGTTCACACTTCTTCTCATGGTTGTTTCTGCGATTGTTACAACCTTCATTACCAGAATATCAGGTGCATGGGAATTTATTATTGAGTGCGGTGCGGGCCTTGGTCTTGTCCTCATTCTCAGGTGGTACTGGTGGAGAATCAATACCTGGTCAGAAATTACGGCAGTTGTAACTCCGTTTGTATTGCTGCCTTTTGTCAGGATGAGTGGTATCAGTTTCCCGGAAAGTCTTTATTTTCTGAGCGGTGGAACTACTATAGCATGGATTATCGTTACTTTCCTAACCCGGCCAACTGATGATCAGACTCTGAAAAATTTTTATTTGAAAATAAAACCCGGAGGAACGCTCTGGAGACCGATTTTTAATAAGCTTTCTGATGAAGAGAAAAAATTATTTGATACTGAAAAACTCAGATATAATTTTATTGGATGGATAGCCGGTGTTATTCTGGTTTATTCAGTTTTATTTGGTACAGGTGGGTTATTATTCGGCTATACCAATTTAATTATCATATGTTCCTTTACCTTTGCTGCCAGCACTGCTGTGCTTCTTTTCGTGCTTAAACAGCATAATGTATAACGCCTGAATGAATTTATGACAGACAAAAACAGATTAAAAGATATTCAACTGGTGGTTCTTGACCTTGACGGCACACTATTAAACAGCCAGGGAGAGATAGGCCGGGAAACTAAATTAATATTGCCCAAGTTGCAACAACTGGGGGTAAGGTTCACCTTTGCAAGCGGAAGGGTGTACTCTGCTCTCACGGAATACGCAATTGAACTTGGAGTTAAGACACCCCTGATAGCCCTTGACGGTATTCTTATTAAAGATTTTCCTTCGGGAAACACAATCAGCTCATCAAGGATTCCTGCAGATAAGGTTAAAAAAGCCCTCGAATATTCTGATAAGTATCTGATTAAAGTGGGATTATGCCATGAGAATCAGATTTATGTTACTGAGTACAACGCTTCAATCTCGCACACGGTAGATAAATTCGGTTCAAAATTTGTGGAAGTCAGCAGTTATCAGAATTATGTAGATGAGACTCTTGAGATTATTTTCGTTTCTGACAGAAAAGATAATCTTACATTTCTCAGGGATAAATTTACTTTTCCGTTCACTTTCGGACTCCGCTCAGCGTTCACCAAGTCGTATTCTAATGAAAATATTTATATATTAGAAGTGAGGAGATCGGGAATTAATAAAGCAACGGGACTAAAGACTTTACTAAAAAAACTCGGTATTAAAATTACAAATACCGCCGTTGTTGGTGACTGGTATAACGATGCGGATCTCTTCAAAACCAAAGCTCTCAAAATTGCACTCAGTAACGCAGTTCCTGAAATAAAATATCTTTCCGATCTTGTTACTGAAAGATCAAATAATGAGGAC
>CAYPMQ010000164.1:0-7994 GCA_964411625.1 uncultured Ignavibacteriaceae bacterium | reverse complement strand
GGGTATGTTGTTCTGGATATCACTAATCCCGCATTTCCCGTTTTTGTCGGAAGATATGATACTTATCCTCAAAGTGACGATGGAGATTACAATGGTGCCTGGGGTGCTTATCCCTATCTGACATCCGGAAATGTACTGATATCTGATATGAGCACGGGATTATATGTGATAAGATTTAATGCACCACCTGCCGGTTTAAATCAGCCGCCCCGTATTACACAGAATAATCAGAAAGATTATTTCACCACAGGAGATATAAACCTGACCGCGCTTATTTCTGATGACAGTCAGGTATCATCTGCAAGACTTTATTACAGGGTCATCCCTCCGGGCGGATCTGCCGGAAGCTGGAACCAGCTTTCACCGGTAACAATAAATGGTTCAGCATTTAACTTTGTAGTGCCTGGTCAGCCGCATCTTTCAAAAGTGGAATATTATTTTGCCGCGCTTGATGACAGCGGGTCAGTAACAACATCTCCAGCAGGCGGAAGCGGAACAAATCCGCCGGGAAGCACTCCGCCGCCTGAATTTTACAACTACAGAATAATTATTGCAGGCACCCCGGTTGTTCTGGCCGGTTATCCGCTGATGGCAGACACAACCATCCCTAAAAACGGGCAGGTAAAATTCGCGGTTTACGCAAAGGATACCACATCGCTCCCGCTCACATTCAGATGGAGACTTAACGCATTTCAGGTGGGCACAAATGATTCATCATATCTTTATAAGTCATCGCCTCTTTCTGTTGCGCCAAGAGTTGACACTATTCGGCTTACAGTAACAAACGGTTATATCAACACCACCAGAATGTGGCTCATTCATGTTACAAACAGTATGACAGGTGTTGATGAAGAAGTTAATCCTGCCGGTTATACGCTGAGTCAGAATTATCCGAATCCGTTTAACCCATCAACATCAATCAGTTTTACACTGCCAAAGGCTGCTAATGTGAAACTGCGACTTGCGGATATTAAAGGTGAGGAGATGAGAGAACTGATGGCGGGCTATTATCAGGCCGGAAATCATTCATTTATTTTCAAGGCCGATGGTCTGAACTCAGGTGTTTATATTTATATGCTTGAGGCTGACGGGGTGAGACTTACAAGAAAGATGATTCTTTTAAAGTAGAATATAAGGTATCCCATAGAAATATTAAGGGGATGAGCACAAAACCTCATCCCCTGCTTTTAATCAGAATAATGGCCGCTCTCTGAACTCCGCACCGAGCTCTTCAACAACGAATCTTTTAGCCGCTTCATTATCTAGCTCCTTTAGTCCTACAACGGACATTATAACTCTTATACCGTTTTCCTTGCAGTTTTTTGCGAATTCCACCATAACATCAAAAAACTTTTCATCAACTTTCATTATTTCAGAATATTCTTTACGGTTAATTGTGTTGAGGCTGACTGAGACACTGTCAATCAGACCTATCATCTCTTCAGTAATATTCTTTTTATTAAGGAATGATCCGTGTCCGTTAGTATTGATTCTGGTTTTCCCGCCATTCTCTTTTACATAGCGGGATATCTCCTTAACAATATCCCATCTCAAAGTCGGTTCACCAAATCCGCAGTAAACAATTTCATCATACAATTTCGGGTCACCTATCTGACTGATGTAATCCTGCGCCGGGGGTTCATTGTGAGGATCAAGTCTCAGATTGTATCCTGCCAGGAAAGGCTCATCTTTGTGAGTACAGAAGAAGCAGTCTGCATTACATCTGTTAGTGATGTTAACATATAATGAGTTATAAAGTTTATATGTTAAACTGGGTTCGGGTAGTTTCCCGATACCATACAGCCTGTAAGCATTGAAGCTTGTAACTCTTCCGATTTCTTCCACAGTCTTTTTATGAACTTCCGCCTGCATTTCAGCAACCAGTCTGACGTGCGCAGGTTCATTTCTTTTTCCTCTGTAAGGAACCGGGGTCATAAAGGGTGAATCAGTTTCAAGGAGAAGTTTTTCAGGGGTTACTTTTGATGCCACTGCCCTGATTGAGTCAAATTTTTTAAATGTAATGTTGCCGGTAAATGAGATGTAGTGACCCAGTTTCACATATTCATAAACATAATCTTCGGTCGAGTTGAAGCAGTGAAGCTGTGCTTTAAGGCCCCGTGGGGTGTATTCCTTAATTATATTAAGTACGTCTTCATCGCTATCACGGTTATGCACTATTATCGGGTAGCCGAGGCTGAGTGCCAGCTCTATCTGGTCTCGGAATGCTTCTATCTGCTTTTCTTTGGGCGAAAAGTCATAGTAATAATCGAGCCCTATTTCACCGACAGCAACAATTTTCGGATTATTTTTTATCAGTTCTTCAAGTAGCGGTATAAGGTCTTTTGTCCATTCCCTGCTGTCATGGGGATGAACCCCCACTGCTCCGTAAACCATTTCATATTTTTCAGTTAAATCAACAACCTGTGCGGCACTTGCCAGATCGGTTGCCGGAACCAGGATGTAGTCAACCCCGGCGTCTTTTGCTCTTTGAATAACCTCATCCAGATCATCCTTAAAGTTAGGATAAAAAAGATGAGCGTGAGTATCCACAAACATAAATTTCTCAGTAATTTCAATAAGTGATATTCAAATCTAAATTAATTTTGGGTTAATATGAAATTTGCGCCTGAGGTTTTAAATCCCTTATCTGTTAGCCAATATGAGATTTTGCTATAAGAGATATAATTACACTGAATACCGTGAAATCTGATAAAAGTTTATTCACAGAAGAAATCTCATAAGAACCACCCGGATATTGTCACACTCTATATTATGTACTCAGGAAAATAATCTGAATATTCTGCCTCCCGCCATCTTATCATAAATTTCACAAATAATTTTTGATCTGGTTGGAAATCTGATCCTTGTTTCAATTTTTGTTATATCATCATTCAATTTTTATTAATCCCGCCATTCTAATTTTAAGCATTAATGTGATGGCAGAAATCAATAAAACTGATATTATATAAACAAAATTAACAAATTCTATTCCAACATAAAGCCGGGAGTTTCTGCTGCTAAATAACACTGTTAATAAGTTCAGGATTATTACCAGCAACACTGCTAAGATAAATAAATTATGCGCCTCTGCCTCATGCCTGCTAAATCTTTCGTTTAAATAATTAAGCAAAAAAGCCATCCACCCGTAATAAAACACTCCCGCTCCTGCCATTAATCGTGCATCATTTGCTCCCCAGAAAGTTGATAAAAATGTTGCGATGAAAATTACAGTTAATACTCTGTTCTCCCGTATAAATTCTTTTAACTTTCCGGGGAACAGCAAATAAAAAGGAACTGCAAATAAGCCCGGAAGAATCAGTGTTTTCAATATTATCAGCGGATCACTCAATTTTTCTTTCAAATGGATTAAAACCTGATAAATCAGATAAGCACTTCCCTGAGCATCTGTAATTATTCTGATTATAACCGCTGCAGTCATTGCAGCCAGAGCACCACATCCATATAGTATTTTACTCTTTTTATCTTTTTTGTTCATAATAAGAATCAAAAAACCGGCGAGCATCATGATTATGAAATTTTCTTTTACAAACACGGCTGTGATCAATATCATTATTGCCGGTTTAATAAGTGATTTACTCATAAAATGCAAAAAGAGTATCAGCAAACCGGATGCATACAAATCAACAACATTATAGGGATTACTTATAATAAAAACAGATATCTGCGGATTTAGCAGCATCATTGTGTAAGCCACCACCGTATTTCCAGTGCCATACTTTTCTCGGAACAGCAGTATAAACGATATTCCCTGAATTAAAAAGCCTGCTACCATAAGTATATAAAATCCTGTGGCAGGATTTCCTCCCAAACCGGCAAGCCAGGGTAATAATATCCTGTATTTAAACGGTGGTATAACATCCCTGCTCATCCCGGGTGAGTGTTCTGCCATATCAAGATAGTATTTCATATCAAATTTTTTATTGATACCCTCCTGCTGATCTATGGTTTCCACGGTCAGAAGAAGTGTCAGAAATATCACTCCCGCTCCAATCAGGTAATATACTTCTTTACTCGTCAGCTTTGTTTGTCTCAAATTTCTTTCGTCAGATTATTTGATTTATCTCCCCACATAATCTCTCACCCTGCATAAGCCCAGATCAGTTTTTCCCTGCCGAGTTTATTCAGCATTTCAAGATCCTCATCAGTAACTTTTTCATTATCACCGGCAAATACTCCCTCCTCATAAGAAACAGGGGCTTTAATATCCATCGAACCTGCCGTAAGGAGTTCCAGCTTTTCGACTATTATATTGTTTCCCGATGCGGCATCAACTGAACCCTCTATAACATAAGGGCCCATTGAAAGAGTGTTAACAGCGTATTTTGTATAAGATCTGGGGAAAAGCACCGCCTCAAAGGTACCGGTTGTATCTTCAAGCGAAAGGAATTTCATAATCTCCCCGCTCTTAGTCTTGATTCTTTTTGAGGTCATGTACCACCCGATCATTCTGATTTTTTTACCGTTATGCAAATTTATATCTTTTGCCTTTATTATCGATGGGTCATTCAGCCAGCCGGGAAAAAATTCAAGCGGATGCCTGCTAACCATGTAATCAAACGACTCCATTTCGTCAAGGCACTTCTGCTCAATACTGTAATCATAATCCGACCTGATATCCTCCTCAAGCCCAGTGGCCATCCCTGAAAACAGAGAAAGCCCCTCATCACTAAAACGCGTTCTGTGTTTGAAATGAAGATCAAGCCAGCGCATAAGAGTGATTCTGCTCTCCCCGAAGCAATCCAGTGCTCCGCACTTAACCAGAAGTTTACTTTCTTCGTAGCATGCTCCCGTTCGTTCCAGAAACTCGACAAATGACTGGTACGGCCCCCTTAACTGCCGCTCACGCACTATTCCTGTTGCCGTATTGTAAGGGAGGTTTTTTACCGCCTGAAAACCGATTCTCAGTTCCCTGCCCCTCCCCGTGTATTCATATCTTGAGTGATTCACACAGGGCAGGTGCACTGTAAGACCAAGCCTCTTTGCCTCCTGTATATAAACTGCAGGTGAGTAATATCCTCCCCTGTTGCTTAATACACTTGCCATAAACTCTGCGGGGTAGTGAACTTTTAGATAGGCAACCTGAAATGAAAGCAGCGCAAAAGAGGCACTGTGTGATTTGCAGAATGCATACCCTGCAAAAGATTCGATCTGACGCCACAACTCCTTTGCGGTATTATCTTTAAGTCCCTTCCCTTTGCATGAGGAAAAGAAACGTTCTTTAATGCGCATCATCGCTTTTGATGAACGCATCTTGCCGCTCATTGCTCTTCTGAGGAGGTCGGATTCCTCAAGCGTGAGTCCTGCAATATGGTGGGCAACCTTTATAACATCTTCCTGATATATCATCACCCCGTAGGTTTCGCCAAGATATTTCTCCATCTCTGGCAAAAGATACTTACGCCTGCGGGGATCTTTGTGACGCGCTATGAACTCCTGCATCATTCCGCTTTCGGCCACACCGGGACGTATAACCGATGACGCGGCTGTCAGCATCTCAAAATTATCCACATCAAGCCGCCGCAAAAGAGACCGCATACCGGGCGATTCAATGTAAAAACATCCGATAGTATTCCCCGTTTTAATCAGTTCCCTGGTGCCCGGATCATTAAAAAGATATTCATAATCATAAATATCAAATCCTGACCTCTCCCCCCTGCGCACCAATGCCGGGAGCATACTGATAATGTTGCTTCTGCCCGGAAACCGGTAATTCGTTAAATCTATTAATTCGCTGCTGCGGGCTTGTTGATCGTTCATTTTAGTTCAGCCTCTCCCGATTCACCGGGGTTGCTTGTTACAGTATAAATGAAAACGTGCTTTGTGCTTCGTTACAGCACAAATGATTTATACAGCGGAAAAAAGCCTTATCTAATTATATTTTAATAAGTTAAATAATCCTTTTAAAGCCTGGTTTTGCTGCAAACATCTATTGCCGTTGGTTTCAACCGACGGATAATGAGTTCCAATGCCCTCCGGTTTTAACCACATGATTTGCGTTCTTAGTACCTGGTTCTTAATTCTTTGTTGCAGCACAAATCACTCAAACTTATCCGATGCCCCGGATTGCTACTGCTGTACCAAAGAGCCCCGGTTATGAAATATTGCGCATGGTTCCTGATCACCTTGCATTCCGGTATACTGCTATCTTTTTACTACTCATTTTGCTGAGGTAAACCAGCCATTATAAGCTCCATAACTTTTTCAGTAAATAATCAGCGTAAATCAGCCAAAATCTGCGTAATCTGTGTTCCATCCGCTTTTGCTGCTCAAAACCCTATACCCTATATCCTATACACTTAAAATTAGACAACCGCTCTCAGATGCGGAAAAGCCCTGAGCATCTCCTGCGGAACGGGGCTTTGCAGCCTTCCTTCAAGAAGACGGAGCAGTTCCATCGCATTTGCTGCAGCATTACCACCGGGATGATTATTAAAAATAATATGCGCCTCCCTGATAAACTCTTTGATCTCAAAAACCTCCCTGATGATCTCAACCAGTTCCCCCGTTGAATACAGATATCTGTAACGCTCGTTCTGCTCCTCATAACTCTGCTTTTTTCCGAGGTTAGCTATCGAGTTTTTCCATGCAACGGTATTCCTCCCGTGAAGGCGGATATACATCAGTCCGTTCATCACCACGGGAACAAATTTCAACGATTTCCCTATCTCCGGCTGATCAACAGAACAGATCACAACATTTGCACCCGGATCCATTGCTTTAATCTCTTCAGCTTTCCAGGAATTATGCCTTACCTCTATGAAGAGCTTATAATCACCGAATACCGACATCAGTCCGCTCAGATACTCCGCATTTTCACCAGTGAAGGCAAATGAATACGGGAACTGCACGAGGAGACCACCAAGCTTGCCTTCATGTCTCAGCATATTCAACACCCGTTCAACGGCAGCCCTGTTTTCTGAAGTGAAGTTCCTTTTATGAGTAAAATCCTGATGAAGTTTTATATCAAAAAGAAAATTCTCATAATCTTCGGTCTTTCTCAGCCACCCGCCGGCAGTTGCAGGCGAAACATAAGTGTAGTAAGTTGCATTCACTTCAACCGAGTTAAAATAGCGGGCATAATAACTGAGCATGTCAAAATCCCTCTCCTGAGTATCGGGATAAAACACACCTTCCCAGTCTTTATATGACCAGCCCGCAGTGCCTATGTAATATTTTGTCTTTTCCATGATTTTGTTGTTCATTGCTCGTTGTTTGTTGTTCGTTGTTCGTTGCAGCATAAATGAAAGCGTGCTTCGTTGCAGCATAAGCGGTTATTATTTTGAACTTGAAAACTCTATCTTATTATATTTCAAATACTTAAATGATCCCGTCAAAGCTTGGTTTTGCTTCAGAGATCTGTTGCCGCTGGTTTTAACCAACAGATAAAAAGCCCAAATGCCCCCGGTTTTAACCGTATGATTTGCGTGCTTGGTGCTTAGTTCTTGGTGTTTCGTTACTGCTCTGCACTCAAAATCTATATCTTATTATATTTCAAATATTTAAATTATCCTGTTAAAGCCCGGTTTTGCTGCAAACATTTGTTGCCGCTGGTTTTAACCAACGGGTAAGAGCAAGTATCAATCCCGCAATTCGTGCCATTTATGCTGCTTCTAAACCCTATACCCCTATCCCGCCATCATAACATCACTATTCCCCGCGGCATTTGAGGCATCAATCTGTCCCACGGCATCCCTGAGAACACCGAGAGATCTCTGGCTGAGCAGGTCAATCTTCACAAGCCCCAGATCCTCAATAGGATACATATCAGGCTGGGTGATGATAAGCCCGAGCCCCTTGTTGCTTGCAAACTCAAGAGCGCAGTAATCGGTAACGGGGGTGGGTGCAATAACAATACCTCCGGGATGTATGCTCAGATGCCTCGGGAAAGCAGAAAGCCGCGATGCTATTGATACAATGCTCTTCCAGGGTTCCGAGTCAAACCTCAGATTTTTTGCCTCGGGAAACATCTGCGG
>CAYPMQ010000163.1:0-8038 GCA_964411625.1 uncultured Ignavibacteriaceae bacterium | reverse complement strand
CTGATGCATTTAATTAATCAAAACGCTAAATTGATTTTTGTATCACACAAAAAAATGAGAGAACTCTAAATGAAATATATTTTAGCGGCGTTTATTGTACTGGCTGCGGCAGTCAATATGTGGTCACAGATTGACGCCAGGATTCTCAGGCACCCTGACGTTTCCGAAACCCGGATCACTTTTGTTTATGGCGGTGACGTTTGGGTTGTAGACAAGGAGGGCGGTCTTGCGGTTAAACTTTCATCTCCTCAGGGAGCAGAAGCTTTCCCGAAATTTTCACCTGACGGAAGTCAGATAGCCTATACGGCAAATTACGAGGGGAATTATGATATTTATGTTATTCCGTCAAAAGGGGGTATTCCCGCAAGAATAACATATCACGGAAACTCTGACAGAGTTCTTGACTGGTATCCTTCAGGAAGTGACATTCTGTACGGCTCATCGCGTGAAAGCGGCCGTGAGCGTTTCAATCAGCTTTATAAAGTTTCTGCTAACGGTGGACTTTCAGAAAAACTTCCGGTGCCTTACGGTGAGTTTGCTTCGTTATCAGATGACGGTGAATGGCTGGCTTATACAAACAGGACAAGAATGTTCAGAACATGGAAAAGATACCGGGGCGGAATGGCTGCAGATATCTGGCTTTTCAATCTGAAAACCTACGAGTGGCAGGAGATTGCTAAAAACGACGCCAATGATGAAATGCCGATGTGGCACGGTAAAAAGATTTATTTCCTCTCTGACAGGGGTAATGAGAAGCGTTACAATATCTGGTCTTATGATACTCAGTCCAAACAACTGAAACAAGTAACCCAGTTTAAGGATTATGATGTTCATTTCCCATCCATGGGTCCGAAAGAACTTGTTTTTGAAGCCGGCGGAAAACTTTACCTGCTTGACCTTGCAACCGATGCACAGAGAGAGGTAAAGGTCAACGTTATAACCGATCAGCTTTCGATGATGCCCAAAAAGGTGAACGTCAAAAATTATATGATGTCTGCCGGTATTGCCCCCGATGGCAAAAGAGTGACTGTAATGGCAAGAGGTGATGTTTTCTCACTGCCCGCAAAAGACGGAGTTGTTAAAAATCTGACAAACACTTCAGGCACCGCGGAAAGATTTCCGGCATGGTCACCCAACGGCAAATATATTGCTTACTGGAGTGACAAAAACGGCGAGTATGACCTTGCTTTATATGACACAGAAAACGGCACAGAAAGGATAATGACTGATCTTGGCCCCGGCTACAGATATAATATCTTCTGGTCGCCGAACAGTGAGATGGTTGCTTTTGCTGACCAGACGATGAAAATATGGATTTACAATATCAAGACCGAAAAGCTCACACAGGTTGATAAAGCAACTAATATGTATGAAGGCGGTCTGAATTATTTCAATGTTTCCTGGTCATCAGATAGCAAATGGATGGTTTACGGCAAAGATCTTTTAAGCCAGAACACCGCAATTTTCCTTTATGATGTTGATAATGCAAAACTGCACCAGGTAACCTCAGGTTATTATTCAGACAGTTATCCTGTCTTTGATCCCGATGGCAAATATATCTATTTGCTGACCAACAGAAACTTTTCTCCCATCTACTCTGATTATGATAACAGCTTTGTGTATCCGAACGGAACACACCTTGCCGTTGCAACCCTGAGAAAAGATGTTCCTTCTCCTCTTGCACCTAAAAATGACGTTACTGCGGTAACAGAAGAGAAAAAAGACGATACCAAGGATGAGAAAAAGGAAGAAAAGAAGGATGAGAAAAAGGAAGAAAAGAAAGATGAGAAAAAGTCAGAACCGCTGAAAATTGATCTTGATGGTTTTGAATCACGGATTGTAATTCTCCCGGTTGATGCAGGCAATATCGGTAAACTGGCAGCGGTTGCCGGCAAAGTTCTTTTCCACAGAGCACCAAATTCAGGCTCGGAATCCAAAACCAGACCCCTGAAATATTATGACCTCTCGGAACGTGAAGAAAAAACGGT
This sequence comes from uncultured Ignavibacteriaceae bacterium, assembly GCA_964411625.1. Taxonomy (GTDB): domain Bacteria; phylum Bacteroidota; class Ignavibacteria; order Ignavibacteriales; family Ignavibacteriaceae; genus JABWCA01. Next base: position 6,050 of record CAYPMQ010000163.1, on the reverse strand, counting down.
CATAGGAGATGTTGATGGTTTTGCTCTTTCAGCTAACGGTAAAAAACTGCTCGTGATGAGCAAATTAAATCTCTCGGTAATTGACGTGGCTCCCGATCAGAAGATGAAAGATATGGTGCCAACCTCGGAGATGGAATCATATATTATTCCGAAAGAGGAATGGAAACAGATTTTCACCGATGCATGGAGACTCCAGAGAGATTTCTTCTATGACAAAAATATGCACGGAGTTGACTGGAATGCGATGAAAGACCGCTACATGAAGCTGATCGAGGTTTCTTCAACCAGACTTGACGTTGATTATATTATCGGCGAGCTCATTGGTGAACTCAATGCATCGCATACCTATAAAGGGGGTGGTGACATGGATTATCCGACTTATAAGAGCGTCGGCTACCTCGGCGTTGACTGGGCACTTGAAAACGGTGCTTATAAGATTAAACGGATTGTAAGAGGCGCCCCTTGGGATGCCGAAGTCCGTTCACCACTTGATCTGCCCGGCGTTGACGTGAAAGAGGGTGATTATGTACTGGCTGTCAACGGAGTAAAAATTGATCCTGCAAAAGATCCCTATGCATCATTTCAGGGCCTTGGCGGTCAGACCGTTGAGCTGACGGTAAACAGCAAACCAACATTGGAAGATGCAAAGAAGGTTGTTGTTGAGCTTCTGAACACGGAATTCAGGCTGAGAAATCTTGAGTGGCAGGAAAACTTCAGAAAAAGAGTTGACGAAGCAACCGGAGGCCAGATTGGTTACGTTCATGTAAGAAGCACCGGTATTGACGGCCAGACCGAGCTCGTAAGACAGCTTCAGGGTCAGAAAGATAAAAAAGGGCTGATAATTGATGAGAGATTTAATAACGGCGGACAGATTCCCGATCGTTTTGTTGAGCTTCTTAACAGAAAAGCCCTGGCTTATTATGCAACAAGAGACGGTGCAACATGGCAGTGGCCTCCGGCAACGGTATTAGGTCCCAAGGTAATGCTGATCAACGGCTGGAGCGGATCGGGCGGAGATGCTTTCCCTGATTTCTTCAGAAAATCTAAGATAGGTCCGCTTATTGGTATGAGAACATGGGGAGGTCTGATCGGTCTTTCAGGTACACCTCCGCTTATTGACGGCGGGTCTGTAACCGTGCCCACCTTCAGACAGTATGACCCTGATGGCAAGTGGTTCAAAGAAGGTTACGGCGTTGATCCTGATATTGAAGTGCTTGATGATCCTGGTTTGATGGCTAAAGGTGTTGACCCTCAGCTTGAAAGAGCCATCACCGAAGTAATGAAGCTGCTGAAAGAAAATCCGCAGGGTATTCCGCAGCATGCTCCTTATGAAAAGAGATAAGTATTATCAGATAAAAATCTGATATTACGTATCAAGGCTGCTCATCACGGGCAGCCTTTTTTATTGGGTTTAAATGTTTTTGAGCGGCAGATATGTTACTGTAAAAATCTTTACGGTTGAAATATTGATAATTATGGCGCCCGGAGTTATGTGATAATTAAGATTGCCATACTGTAAAAGACTGTTGCCGGAAGATGTTTTTCCTGAGTGCCGGGCAATTGATTATGAGCAGTATGTAACTCCATTGATGACATCATTGTTATAACACAGAAGGATTGAATCATAGACTGGATTTTATAAAATTTTATAGAGAACCTCACTCCCGGAATTAATTCAAGCCGAGTTGATCTTAAGAACTCAAAATAATTGTAAGTAGCATTAAAAATAGTGTTGACAAAAGGCACACAATATTTTATGTAAAAATGTGAAGATTTTTAATTGGAATGAAGAAAAAAACCGGCAGCTTAAAAATGAAAGAAATATTTCATTTGAGGCTATACTCCTTCAGATCGAAAAAGGAATGATACCTGATGTATTGGAACATCACGACCGGCTTAAATATCCCGGTCAAAAAATTCTGGTAATTGATTTTAACAATTATGCATATCTTGTTCCGATGGTTGAGAATGAAACGGAATATTTTTTAAAGTCTATTATACCAAGCAGAAAAGCGACAAAAAAATATCCCGAGAGAAGATGAAAAAATATGCTGATGAAGAGCAGTTATTAAAAGAATATGAGAACGGAGAATGGCTGAGAGCTGAAGAGCAGGCTGAAGAAATTGCGAGATACCGCCAGGCTGCAAAAGTAACAATGACCAAAAATAAAAGAATTAATATCCGTCTGAGTGAAAAAGATCCGGATATCCTTAAGATACGTGCACTTGAAGAGGGTATTCCTTATCAGACTCTGATTGCACATATAATTCATAAATATATTTATAACCGGGATTGAGATCTCCCCTTCACCGCACTATCCTAACGTTTTGCCCATGGAATGGTTCGCACTGAAATATAACGGGCCGGACACAGGCCATCGCAGAACGGATGATTAATATCTGACCATTTCTTTTAGTGAATCCGCCATATAATGTCAGTCGGTCGTTGAATATCGGGGTGAAAACTGCCTGCCGCTATGCGTCCATCCGGTTTTGTGATTTTGCCGGCGCAGATATTTATAACATAACCGGTTTAGCGCTCTCCATTATCACTCCTCTTCTGATGACAACCGGGAGTTTGCCTTCGGCAGCTATTGATTCCCGTTTGTTTATTGGTTAGATTGTAAAAAAAAATTTCAAAGTCATGAAACCCGTTTTACTGTTTTTAATATTCCTTTCCGCCTCCTCAGTTGTCTTCACTCAGCAGGACCGCGATAAAATTTTCCTTGAGAAAATTGAAACCATTGTAACACTCGATAGTCTCTCTATGATCTGGAACAAACTGTACCTGCAGAGAAAATCAGCCGGCAATCTGAACTATTATTACGCTGATTCGATCAGTCTCGTCCCGTATAAAAAAACTTATTTTCAGGGAAAGAGGGACTCTCTGAAAAAATTCATAGCAATGACCGTTGATAAGATGAAGGCAGAGGAAGCAGCTATTCTCAAACTTGCTGATTCAAAAACCGACACCGGCAAAATGCTGATTGAATTTTCACTTTATCTCAAAAGTGCAATTCCCGACTTTCTCTCCACTAAAGACTATAAAGATAAAACCATTGATAAGGAATTCTTCCCTCCGCCTCCGCCCGCACCCGTACCGGTTGGTACTTCTCCGATGCCGGGAGTGCCTGCAAAGGAAGCTGCCAAAGAAGGTGTTACTGCAGGTGAGGCAGATAAACCCGGCTCGGATGCTGAACTAAGTGATGAGGAAACAGGTGCCCCCAAAGTTGACCTTTTCAGTAAAGACATGAAAATGGCAGCAGAGTTTCTGAAAACAGAAAAGAACCTGCAGCTATCTGATTATGAACTGGATAAAAAAGACCTGAAACTGTTCTCCCCGCTTCAGAAGGAATTTATATTATGTACCATATTTGCTCTCAAGGGGAAGAAATTTGCCGAAGAAGAAGTCAGTCAGTTTTTCAGTCTCAAAAAGTGGTATAAACCTGTGCATGATACGGTTTATCAGTATCTCGGGTTCAGTGAAAGAAAAAATCTCAGAACTCTTAAACATGAAACCGGTGTTGAACTAAAATACTGGAAATAATTTAACAGAGAAGAAAATGAAGTTGTTGTTTTTAATACCCGTAATATTTTCATTTTTCCTGTTTGGATGCTCATCATCAATACCAAACAGAGACGTTACCGGCGAAACATTCCCGAGTGTGAAAGGTAAATCGCTTGCAGGAAAGGAATTCAGCATTCCGGAGGATTTCAAAGGTAAAATGGTCATTATTGTGCTTGGTTATGTGCAGAAAACTCAGTTTGACATTGACCGCTGGGGCATCGGATTTTTTACCACAGATCTTGATCTGCCGCCGGTTTATGAACTGCCCACTATTTCAGGACTGATTCCCACCCTGATCAGCGGAACAATTGACCAGGGCATGAGAGAAGGAATTCCCGAGGAATCATGGAAGGATGTTATAACCATTTACGGCGGTGACGGATCCAAAATAAAGGACTGGACAGGCACGGAGAACCCGAATAACGGGAGAATCATTCTTCTTGATGAAAACGGAAAAGTACTCTGGTTTTATGACCGCGGGTATGGTTTGCCGCCCCTCCAGCAGCTTCTGACTAAAATTAAGGAGCACAGGCAGAAGTAGACATCTCCTGAAAAACTTATTGGCTCAGGGGTAATTACCGTATGAAATTAACTGAAAGATATGTCATTTTTTGGGGCGGCTGGTTTTCCAACTGGTATAAATGCAGTTTTGAGTTATGAAATGTGAATTTTTCTTCATCAGAACAGGCATTAATGTATAAAAAGGCTATTCTGTTCGGAGATCACAATGCTGCCCGGGAAATCTTGTCAACTGATGATCCGGCTTTGCATAAAGCAGCGGGAAGGAAAATAAGCAATTTTCAGTATGAAGTGTGGTCACAATTCAGATACAATATTATGGTTGAAATACTGAATCAGAAATTTGAAGATGACTTTCTCAAGGGGAAGCTGCTATCCTCAGGAAACAGAATCCTTGTTGAAGCAAGTCCGGAAGATACAATCCGGGGAGTTGGCTTATCAGAGAACCATCCTGATATCATTGATGAAGCTGAATGGAAAGGGCTGAATCTTTTAGGAAAAGCCCTTATGGAGGTGAGCGATTCAAAAACCCCCGGGATATGATTCAGAGTTTCCGGCAATTAAAAAGCTATGAATATAACTGATTTTGTTTATTCAGGACTAAAATCTTTTTCCTCCGCGATGATTCTCATAATAATTTCCTTCCGTTTGTCACAATTAAAGGCCTTCAGCGTATCTGATTTGACATCCCATGCCGTCAGTTATTATATTTGTACACTACAATTAACTGAATTTCTTACCAGAGCGGAGATGATATAGTGAAAATATAAACTTCTTAAAAAAGCAGAACAGAATTTTTTGCCATTTTTTATTGGAGTTTATATTATGCCGCGTATTGTCTTAAACAATCTTACATATTCACGCCCCGACGGGCATACCTTGTTAAATAATCTTACTGTTTCCTTTGAGAACCGCCGCTATGGTATTACCGGTAAAAACGGGATCGGGAAAACCACGCTTTTCAGGCTGATTACCGGTGAGGTCTCCCCCGTGCAGGGTACTATTCAGTCTGAGGGAAAAATTGCAGTTTTGCCCCAGGCACGGGAGCTCATGTTTTCAGGCAGGGTGTATGAACTGTTCAACTCATTTGAGCGTTACATTGCCCTGCAGAGAATTACAGAGGGCAGCGTTGACCAGAAGGATTATGAGATTCTCGCTGATGACTGGGATGTGGAATCCAGTATTCAGAAATACCTGGAAAAAACCGGTATCGGATACATCACTCCCGAACGGGAGTATGAGTCGCTTAGCGGGGGAGAAAAAACCAAGGTTCTGCTTGCATCCCTGCTGCATTCCGAGCCCGATTTTATTCTTATGGATGAGCCTACCAATCATCTTGACCGGGAATCAAGGATTATGCTCTGTGAATTTGCAGAAGAGTACAAAAAAGGTCTGATTGTGATATCCCATGACCGCGAGCTGCTCAGAAGAATGGACAGCATCTGTGAAATTGTTTCGGGCTCACTGAAGATTTACGGGGGTAATTATGACTTTTACCGTACACAGAGAGAAACCGAACGGAATGCAGCCATTGATAAACTTCAAGAGGCTGAACAGTCTCTCAAAAAAAGCATGGTGCTGCAGGAGAGAACGCTCAGGAAACAGCAGAAGAGGATGAGCCGCGCCGATAAAAAGGGCAAAGAGGGAGGTTTTCCTAAAGTGATCCTGAATTCGAGAAGAAACCGCGGAGAAGGGACATTCGGGAGGCTTACTCAGTCTCATATTTTGAAGATTGAGCGTGAGAAGGAAGAAGTCTCGGCGGCGCGTGCTGCAGTGAGTAAAGAATATAAAATCAGTCTCGATGTGGCAGATAAAAAAATGCCTCAGGGAAAAATCATCTTCAGAGCTGACAGGATAAATTTTTCTTTTTATGGTGCCGGTTTACTTTGGAAGTCAGATAAATCCTTTGAACTCCGAGGAAACAGCAGGCTGCTGCTCAGCGGAAGAAACGGCAGCGGCAAATC
>CAYPMQ010000162.1:0-8074 GCA_964411625.1 uncultured Ignavibacteriaceae bacterium | reverse complement strand
TATTCGGTTTTATCTGAAGACCCGGGTTTGCAAGTTCAACCCTCACTTTGGCAGTTCTTGAATTCTCAGTAAGAATCGGATCAATAAATGTGACAGTACCTGCAAACTCACTGTTCTTTATGCCGTTGATCTTAACTCTTGCCGCATTACCTGCCCGTACTTTACTTATTTCATTTTCATATATATCTGCAATCACCCAGACCGAGGAGATATCTGCAAGCCTGAGCACGGGCATTCCGGCATTTATCATCTGCCCCTCAACGGCATCTTTCATCGTTATCAAGCCGCTGTATGGGGAATAGAACGGAACCGTATTGAAAATTTCGCCGCTTTTTTCAAGCTTTTTCAGCTCTTCTGCAGGGAACTGAAGCAACTCAAGCTTCTTTGCCGCTGCTTTCAGGAGATCATTATTCTGTGTGTTTTTTGAATGACGCAGGGCAGTAAGATATTCCTGCTGTGCCACAATAAGCATGGGTGAATAGATTTCAAACAGTTTTTCTCCCTTCGCAACCGGTTTACCGCTGTAATTGGCATACAATTTTTCAATCCATCCTTCATAACGGGTTGAAATAATGTATTCTTTTCTTTCATCTGTTCTGACCACTCCGTTTGTTATTACAGAGGGAGAAAGATTTCTCAGTCTTACAGTGGTGGTTTTGAGATTCATAAGCTGCTGAACCCCGGGTTTTATTTCCACAACATCACCCTCCTGATCGCCCCTTTTCATGGGGGTTAGTTTCATTTCACAGATAGGGCAGTTGCCCGGGCTCTCAGAAATGATCTGCGGATGCATTCCGCATGTGTAGAGCGTTTTTTCACCATTATCCGCCTCTTTTTCCGGCATGCCGTATATCAGCAGATAAGTGACGGCGAAAATTACAGCCGCAAGCAGCAGAGCTCCCGCGGGATAAAGATACTTTTTCATTTTAAGACCACTATTTACCATGGGAAATATCCCGCCATATATTTTATCATAAGATATTCCCTGATTATCGATTTATAAATTTTGAGTTTTTCGGTCCTGATTTCAATCAGATCATTCAGTGCTTCAAGAACCTGATCAAAACTGCCTTTACCCGACGTATAGGCACCCATTGCTGATTCAACCGATAAACGGGCTTTTTCCATTATGACTGTTTCATAAGTCATGTAAACATTTTTCATTCTCTCAAGACCCGCAGCAGATGAATTTAGCTGTGAGGCAATCATGAGGGAATCTGCCCTGTACTGATTATAAGCCATGTTTTCCATGATCTTTGTTTCTTCAATTTTTGCATCAGTTTTGCCCCCGTAATTAAGAGGAAGCATGACACTCAGCATTACGGAAAACATATCGGGGCTGCTGCCCCCATTCATGCCCATTCCTGACCTGAACATATATTCCGCTCCTGCCATAAATTCCGGCAGATATTCGTATCTCATGACATCACGCATTTTTACCGATTTTTCCGCAGAGAGAACTGAGCCTCTCAGAACGGGATTATTTTCTGAAAGTTTTATACCTGTAATATCCATTTCTGCCGCCGGCGGCAGCTTTGCAGAATTCATTCCCTCAATCTGGCTTAATGAATCAGTTCTTATAATTGTCCTTAGCTTTTCTGCTGCCATATTTTTTTCAGCCTCAGCCTCAGTTATCATAGCTCCTGTACGTTCAAGCTGAACCGCTGTTCTGAAAAGATCATACTGATTCATTTCTGAAACTGTCATCATGGTCCTGCCGGTTTCCGCCATTTTCTCCATCACGGCATACATTTCTTTATAAAGAGTTACATTCTCTCCGGCAATCAGGTAATCATAATAAAGCAGAGCTGCTTCATAAGCATACTTCAGCTCGAAAGCCATCTTTTCCTGATCTATGATACTCAAATCTGATTTAATATATTCCTCCTCCGCCTGCAGTCTGCCCGGAAACGGAAATGACTGGCTCAGACCCACCATTTTTGAGGTCATCGGGTCTTCGGATAATGAGAAACTGCCAGCAGGCACATTACTTAACCCCACACTGAGCACGGGATCAGGCAGATTAGTGGCTGATTTTACTTTGCTCAGCACAAGCCGGGATTTGTTTTCAAACATTTTTATTTCGGGACTGACTTCAATCGCACGTTTAACAACAGCCTTCAGAGACTCCTGAGCGTATGACGTGCATACAAAAGTCAGTATCGTAAGAATTGTGATAACTCTTACCGGATACATAACGGCTCCGTTAATGATTATTTATAATCAGTTATATACTGGAATTGTACGGGCAGGTATTAAATAAGTAAGGTGCGGTTGCTCAGATAGATCCCGGAATGATGATCAGACTGAAGTGGGTAGTCTTTGAGTCCGGAATGATTTTTAACAAGGGTATGTGCACTTTGTTCATACTTAACCGGGACCGGGAAAAGCTGCATGCCGGCCTCTGAACCTGTGCCTTTCTGAAGAAAACTGTAGTCTGTGTCAAAAAGATGAATACAGTCACACTGTGTCAGGCTGTGCCCTGATGAATCAGATAAAACATCATCTGTGCTGCAACCGGTAGAAGCAGTAGTTGATTCTGTTTCTTCAGACTCACAACAGGAGATACTGCTGATCTCTTTTTTCATTTCCTTAACGCAGCAATCAGGATGAATTCCTGCTGCAACCACGTAACCCGTGTAAAAAAGGAGATGCAGAAAGACAGTTAATATGATTATGTGCTTTATTTTTTTCATCGCTTTCTGAAAATAAATTCATTTTTTCAAATATTCAATGTAAAAAGAGTTCTATGGTTGCAAATTTACTTTTTTTTGTGAAAATTAATCTTTTGATTGGAAATATTAGATAGTGCATCCATTTTAATTCACCAACGGAGCAGCCAAAGTGGATAACACATTACGGAAAAAAATGATTACATTTTTAGTCTGGGCACTCGGATTCATTGTGCCTGGTTTTTTCCTGTACGAATTTGCAATACTGCGCTACGATTCTCTTATATCAGAATTAAACGGCCACCTGAGCCTTGACTCAACAATCAAAATCAGAATAATTGAAAGTCAGATCACAGAGAAGCTGAGGGATTTCTCATTAATTTCCGGTGATCCGAGGGTTAACGCCGCAATAAACCGTTTTGGATACGGAAGCGGTCCGGGAAATGATTTGAAAGCCATACTGGCTTATATCGGAAATGCTGTAACCGCAGAGAATATAACTTATATCACTCCTGATCTCAGAACATTTTTATCCGCTTTTGATACTCAGGAGAAAAATGATACCGTAAAGCTGAAAGAGATCATCAGTTCCATTCCTCCTGAAATTCAGAGTCTCTGCTCTGATGATGATATTCATTTTGATATAAGTTTAAGACATGTCCATTTTATACAGAAAATCAGCTCAGCCGGAGGAACCCTTTCCGGTTATCTTATCTACCATTATGATATAAATTCAATTTTCCCGGGGCTGTTTGAGTTTTATTCAGGCACCCTCCCTTCACATGAATTGTATCTGGTTATCGGGGATCATTCAAAGGTTCATTACTCCGGGAAAGACAACTCATCTCACTCTGCAGATGTAAGTCAGGGAAATACATTTTCCGGTACGCTGGCTTCCACAGGACGAACCGGTTTCTTCGAAACACGGAATTTTGATGGCACTCCGGTTTTTGCCGTTATTTCTGACATTCCTTCGCTGAAGGCAAATCTTGTTGCACAAATAGACAAATCAGAGGCAGATAAATTATTCAGAAATGATCTCCTGAATTTTATTACACTTATAACGGGTTTACTGCTGGCTGCATTTTTCGTGTTTCTCTACCTTGCTGCCAGAAACCGAAAAAAACTCAACGAATCAGAAAAAGAGAAAAAATTCATTCTTGAGCAGTTTGAATTTGTCTCAAATTTCTCAAATGAAGCCATACTTTTGTTTGACGGTAATTTCAAACTCCTTTATACAAATCATAAAATCAACTCTTTTTTCAATATAACACCATTATCACTCAGAAATCAGGTGCTTGGGTCACTTTACAAGAAAATTACCGGCAGTGAACTTGACTTTAATACCCTTGATACAAAAAAAATAGTATCGTCTGAGGCTGAAACCATATCAGCATCAGGTGAGCCTCTCTTTTTCGAGATTACCTGCAGAAAAATAAGCAACAACATTAACACCATCTTTCATCTCAACATAAAAGATATTACCGAGAAGAAAAAATCCATAAAAGACCTTGAGAACTCTGAAAAACGATACAGGGAACTGACTGAGGCTATGTCAGACTTTGCATTTTCATTAAAAATTGATTCGTCAGGAAGAATAAAGCTTGAATGGATAACTGAGTCTTTTAACAAGATTTCCGGATACTTACCTGCCGAACGGGTCGGGAATCAGGGTTTTCTCTATCCTGTTGATCCCGAAGATCTTGAGGTGCTCTCAGCCAGACTGATTACCGCTGTCAGGAATAATTCAAATATTGAAACGGAAGTGCGTCTAACCACGAAATCAGCTGAAATAAAGCATATTAAGATTTCTCTGAAGCCGCTGCCGGAAGAAGAATCAGGGGGGGTATCAAGTGTGCTGGGTCTGGGGCGTGATATAACAGAGGAAAAACGGCTGCAGCTTGAAGTGCAGGAGAACTCAAAAAAGAGCGAGCTTATTTTTGAAAATTCCTTTGAGGCAACTCTCCTTGTAAAAGATCAGCAGATTGAACTTGTCAACAGATCGCTGCTGAAATTATTCGGGTACAATAACCCCGATGAAGTTCTCAATAAACCTGTCACAACGCTTGTTGCACCAAAACACAGGAATCTCATTGCAGCCTATCTTCAAAAACGGGCTTACTCCGATACTCCTCACACAACTTATTTTGCTTTGGGGTTGAAAAAGGACGGTTCGGTTTTTGAGGCTGAACTCTCAATTTCTCATTATTCTGTGGGCGTTGGGAAATATCTTATAGTTATGATAAGAGATATCTCCGTTAAGCTTGAAACTGAAAAAAGAATAAGGGAAAGCGAAGAAAAATACCGTACGCTTGCTAATCAGGTGCCGGTGGGGATTTACAGGATAAATGGAAAAGGTGAACTGCTGTATTACAATAAAACCTTCAGCGATCTTTTCAGACTAAGCGCACAGTCATCTGCCATTCAGATTCTCAATATCGCAGATTTTTATGATGACAGTTATGTGCATGAAATAAAAATTAAAAAGATTGCTTCAACAAGAGATGTTTACTCAGCGGATACCGTCATGGTCAGGGCTGATCATGAAAATATCTATGTGAAAGAAAAGGCTACCGGCATTTTTGATGAGACAGGAAACCTTCTCTACATTGACGGCATCATTGAAGATATCACTGAATATAAAAAGATTAATGACAGAACAATTGCTAATTATCGTCTGTTCAAGACCATCTGGGATAGTTCAATAGAAGGATTCAGGCTCACAGATAAGAATGGTAAAATTGTAATGGTCAATGATGCTTTCTGCCGTATCTTTGAGAAGGAACAGAAGGAGATCACAGGGCAGGTGTTTACTGTTTGTTACGAGAATCTTGATGAAGGTGCTATTTTAAGATACCAGGCCAGATTCAATGCAAGGAATATTACGCCTGAATTTGAAGTTGAAACAAGGATATCGAACGGTAAAATCAAATGGCTTGAAATTTCCACCTCATATATTGATATCGAAAGCGACTATCCTTTACTGCTGACAATTTTCAAAGATTCAACTGAGAAACGAAAGGCACTTGAACTTCTGAAGCAGAATGAGCAGCGGTTCAGAAACCTGGCTATGACTCTGCCCGTGGGAATTCTTATTTATGATAAAAACAAGAGTGTTGTTTTCTGTAACCATTCCGCTTCCAAAATATTCGGACTCCCAACTGAAAATATAATAGGAACATCGTATTTAGGTCGCTACTCGGCAATTTATGACAAAAACCATAATCTGATTACTGAGGAAAGCTTACCCACAGCGGTGGCATTCAGCACTAAACATTCTGTGCTGGATCATGAAATAGGATTGATATTTAAAGGCAGAACCGATCTGAAATGGGTTAAGGTCAATTCAATTCCTCAGCTTGATGAGTTCGGTGAAATTAACAATGTTATCGTATCGATTGATGATATAACCGATGAGAAAAACACTCTCGATGAAATCCGCAAACTGATGAAAGGCATAGAGCAGAGTCCGGTTTCAGTTGTTATTACCAATGCTGACGGTGTGATTGAATATGTTAATCCCTTTTTTACCGAAGTCACCGGTTTCACTTTTGAGGAAGCAATGGGACAGAAACTCCCGTTTCTGAAGTCGGGTTTACAGGATGATGAGTATTACAATAAACTATGGCAGGATATTTCCTCCGGCAGAATCTGGAAAGGCGAGCTTCAGAATAAAAAGAAAAATGGTGATATATACTGGGAAAGCGTTTCAATTTCACCGATACACGATGAGCAAAACAGAATCACTCACTATGTGGCAGTTAAGGACGATATCACAGAGCAAAGAAAAGCTGCAGAAGAACTGATACGTTATCAGAATAATCTGGTAGATAAACTGAAAAAGCTGGAACTGATTCAGCTTATATACTCAAAATACTCTCTGACCACCGATGTGAAGGAAATTTTCACCGGAATAAATGATCTGCTGCCCAGATACTACTCATGCGATCTTGCGGTAATAAAACTCGAGGATCCTGAGAACAAAAAACTTTATGGTATTGAGAAATTCGGGTTAAAGGAAAATTCAAAAATTGATTCTGTATCAGGAATACTGGATAAGTATGAAAAAGAGTGCCTATCAAGCGATAAGCCGATTGTGGTTGATGAAGCCTCGGCCCGTGAACTGTTCCCTGATGATTATGTGACCCACCCGGAACTTAAAGCGCTCGTTTTTCTAAGGATCAGATATAAAAATGATCCGATCGGAATCCTGGAAGTTTTTTATACAGAAAAAGAATTATCTTTAAAGTCTGATGATATCGAGTTTCTGGAAATGGTCACGAACCTGCTTGGAATTCTCATTGCCAATGCGCTTTCGTTTGAAAATCTGATGGAAACGAGAAATAACCTGCTGCTCGCCAAAGAAAGAGCTGAGGAAATGAACAGGATAAAATCAACATTTCTCGCCAATCTCAGTCATGAATTAAGAACCCCTCTCATCAATATTATCGGCTATGCCGAAATCATCATGGATTCTGTTGAGGAGGATGAAGAACTAAAAATGATGGCGGATTCCATTTACAAAGGCGGCACACGGCTTAAAGATACGCTGAACTCACTGCTTGAACTTTCCAAACTTGAGGCAAACACTTCTAAACTTAATCTTGTTGACGTTAACGTTGAAATGCTTCTTGATGAAACACTCTTAAAAAACTCTCACAAAGCCGAAGAAAAAGGACTTTATATGAACAAAGAGTCTCTCATTGCAGATCCTGTTGTAAAATCGGATCCCCTGATGCTTGAGAGCATTATTGAGCACCTCATTTCAAACGCAATAAAATATACTGAAGAGGGCGGTGTAAGTCTGGAATTATATGATAAGGTTGTTCAGGGTGAGGAATGTTTCATTCTTCGTGTAAGTGACACAGGCATAGGTATATCAGAAGAGAATCAGACAAAAATTTTCGAAGACTTCAGGCAGGCAAGCGAGGGTTATTCGCGTCAGTATGAAGGAGCAGGCATAGGGCTGGCCATCGTAAGCAAATACTGCAAGATCCTGAAGGGCACAATAGAAGTGGAAAGTGAACCCGGAGTTGGCACTGCTTTCACAGTTACAATTCCGAAAAAGCCGAAAAGTTACTGAGTAATTGCTATGTAATACTTACTCTTTTTTCATAAATTGGAGTCATCATTAACTTTCTTACAGGCTTCTGATGTTTTCATTTCGGAATCAGCACTTACCCGGAAAAAGATTATACTTTGTAATACCGGTCATTTTAGTTACTGCTCTTATCTCTGCCGCAACTCTGCTGTTTTTAACCGGCGGCACCACTCCTGAAGACTCTGCGGCGGCTGCCGGTAAGCCCGTTATAAACCTTCACGGTTTGCCCCCGATTCCATCAGAAATTTCTGTATTCGGTGAAAAAGTACCGCTTGATCAGTTTGGAATAAGAGAAAGATTT
>CAYPMQ010000161.1:0-8080 GCA_964411625.1 uncultured Ignavibacteriaceae bacterium | reverse complement strand
GGTTTATACACTGATGTCAGATGTATTCAATCCGCCGCCGGAAGTTAAGCTGACCACGGCAATAATTCAGACTCCCACTGAGTCAGAAGCACTCCTTACCGGTAATGGTTATGTGGTGGCTCAGAGAAAGGCTGCTATTGCCTCAAAAGCAACGGGAAGACTTGTTTTTCTTGGTGTGGTTGAAGGAGATAAAGTCAGAAAAGATGAAGTGATTGCTCGTCTTGAAGATAATGACGTAAAAGCCCAGATTGAACAGGCCGAGTCAAATCTTAAGCTGGCTCATTCTGATCTCAATGAAGCCGAAAATAACCACCGCCGTATTAAACAGCTTCTTGAAAAAGGAATGGAGACTCAGACAAGCCTTGAAGCAGCAGAAAGCCGCCTGAACAGAATAAAGGCAACTATTGAGCTTGCAAAGGCAGAAATAAAGACTCTTAAGGTAAACCTTGAAAATACACTGATCCGCGCACCGTTTGACGGGACTGTACTGACTAAAAACGCTGAAATCGGAGAGGTTGTTGCTCCGCTTGCCGGCGGCGCAAACTCACGGGCAGCAGTTGTGACCATTGCAGATATGAACTCTCTTCAGGTTGAGGCTGATGTATCGGAATCAAACATTGACAAGGTGACACTTAACATGGAATGCCAGATTTATCTTGATGCATATCCCGAAAAAGGTTATCCCGGATATGTGGCGAAAATTGTTCCCACTGCTGACAGGTCAAAAGCAACTGTGCTTGTTAAAATAGGATTCAAAGATTATGATGAAAAAGTGCTCCCGGAAATGCGTGCCAGAGTTTCGTTTCTGGCCGGTGCATTAAAGGTTACTGATGAAAAGTCATTTCTTGCAATTCCTGCTCAGTCAGTCACTGATAGGGGAGGAAAAAAATATGTGTATAAAGTAAAGGATGATAAAATTACAGAAACGGAAGTCACCACAGGTAAAGAGTTCGGTATGAATATCGAGATTCTTTCCGGGCTGGCAGAGGGGGATCAGATAGTAGAAAAAATAACACCGGAGATCACCCCTGGGCTCAAAGTAAAGATTAAAAAATAAAGGTGAAATATGGACGCAATAATCGAAATAAAAGAATTACATAAATCCTACTGGCGAAATAATCTTGAGATACCTGTTCTGAGCGGACTGAATCTTCAGGTTGAAAAGGGAGAATTCCTTGCACTTATGGGTCCATCCGGGTCAGGAAAAACCACATTGCTTAATATTATTGCGGGTATTGACAGGCCTACTGAAGGGCATGTGATTATAGATCATAACGATATTGCCGGAATGAGTGAATCTGAACTTGCAAAATGGAGATCTGCAAATATCGGGTTCATCTTTCAGTTTTATAATCTTATCCCGGTATTAACAGCATTTGAAAACGTTGAACTTCCTCTTTTGCTTACAAAACTCTCAAAAGCTGAAAGAAAAAAGCACGTTGAAACTGCGCTAACGATTGTCGGCCTTGGTGACAGAATGCATCATTCACCAAAGCAGCTTTCCGGTGGGCAGGAGCAGAGAGTTGCCATTGCAAGAGCAATTGTAACGGATCCTCTTATTATAGTTGCAGATGAACCCACAGGAGACCTTGATAAGAATTCTGCACAGGAGATTCTTAAACTTATGGAGAAATTAAACAAGGATTTTCATAAAACAATAGTAATGGTAACACACGATCCCCATGCGGCTGAGCGCGCCGGAAGAATTCTGCATCTCGAAAAAGGGGAGCTCGTTAAGGAGGTAGCATGAAAATTCTTAAAATCATGATTAAAAATGCTCTGAGGCATAAACTCAGAACATCACTGACAATTCTTGGTATTTCCGTGGCAGTTATTGCTTTCATCGTAATGAGAACAATTATCACCGCATGGAATATAGGGGTTGAAGCAGCGGCTGCAGACAGGCTGATAGTGAGAAACTCGGTTTCATTCATTTTTCCGCTTCCGGTTGCATATAAAGAAAAAATCAACAAAGTTGACGGTGTGAGTGTAGTTTCTTATGCAAACTGGTTTCAGGGTGTCTATAAAGATAAGTCAAATTTCTTCGCCAGACTGGCTGTTGATCATAACACATTTTTTGATGTCTATCCGGAATATATGATTACTCAGGAGGAGAAGGCTGAACTTGCAAAAGAGATTTCAGGCTGTGTTATCGGTAGCGCAACAGCAAATCAGTTCGGAATTAAGAAAGGTGATATTGTTACCCTTGAAGGCGATATTTATCCGGGTATCTGGGACTTTAAAGTGGTTGCTATTTACCAGCCACGTGATAAAATCACTGATGCAACCGGAATGGTATTCAGGTGGGATTACGTTAACGAGCGCCTGGAAAAGGAGACCCCAATCAGAGCCAATGAGATAGGCTGGTATATTGTTAAAGTTAATGACGTGAACAGGACAGCTGCAATATCGGCAAAAATTGATTCTTATTTCAAAAACAGCACAAATGAAACAAAAACTGAAACCGAAAAATCTTTCAATCAGGGATTCCTTGCCTCCACCGACGCAATAATAACGGCCATGAATGTTGTTTCGTATGTTATTATCGGTATAATCATTCTCGTTCTGGGTAACACAATGATCATGGCTGCAAGAGAAAGAACGAGAGAGTATTCAGTACTTAAAACACTTGGTTTTTCAGGTAAACACCTCACGGGTCTGATACTGGGTGAATCGCTGGTGATTGCATCAATAGGAGGCATGATCGGGCTTTTTCTGGCTGTTCAGCTTGTTGCGGGGCTGAATCAGGTGGTGCCTAAAACAATCTTTCCGGTGCTTGAAGTTAAAACCATAACTGTTGTATTTGCCCTTTCCTCCGCACTGCTTGTTGGTGTCATTGCATCGGTATTTCCAATCCACAAGGCTCTCAGCACAAAGATTGTTGAAGGCTTAAGGTTTGTAGGTTAAGGAGGTAACCAGAGATGATACCATTAAAATATACTGTGAAAAGCCTCGAAAGAAGAAAGCTGACAACTTTCATAACTGTTTTCGGCGTGGCGCTCGTAGCGTTTGTTTTTGCTGCGGTTCTTATGATGGCTTATGGAATTCAGAAAACACTTAAAGCAACAGGGGAGCCTGATAATATTAAGATACTGAGGAAATCTGCGCAGGGCGAAATTTCAAGTATAATTGACGGTGATGCTCAGCAGATTATAGCTGCCTCAAAGTTTGTGGTACGGACTTCAGGCGGCAAACCTCTTGTTTCAAATGAGCCTGTAGTGATTATTAACCTGCAGCGTGATGACGGAGCAATAAGCAACCTGACTGTGCGGGGTGTTAATGAGACATTCAAACTTCTCAGGCCTTCAATGAAGATAACAGGCGGCAGGGAATTCCGTTTCGGAGTTAATGAACTTATTGTGGGTGAAGCGATATTAAGAAAATTCCCTGATTCAGGGGTTGGCAAAAAGATCAAGTTTGCCGGCGGTGAATGGACAATTGTCGGCGTTTTTTCAACAGACGGAAGCGGCTTTGATTCTGAATTCTGGGCAGATGCAAAACAGGTTCTTTCTGCATTTAACCGCGGAAGTGCTGTCAGTACTATCACAACAAAATTAACATCTCCCGATCAGATTGATGCTTTTAATCTTTTCCTTGCAAAAGATAAACGCCTTAATCAGTTTGAGGCTAAACCCGAGCAACAGTATTATGAAGAACTCTCGGAGGCACTTTCAACATTTATTAATATTGTCGGGATATTTGTTACCGTGATTTTCAGTTTCGGCGCTACGATTGGGGCTGCAATTACCATGTTTGCCGCAGTTGCAAACCGAACCGTTGAGATCGGGACAATGCGGGCACTTGGGTTCTCACGGAGAAGTATTTTATCAGCTTTTCTGATTGAATCTCTGATGCTTTCTCTTATCGGAGGGGCTGCAGGGCTGGTTCTTGCTTCATTTTTGTCATTCGTTAAAATTTCAACTCTTAATTTCTCTTCATTTTCAGAGATAACATTCAGTTTCGCCATGTCACCCCAGATCATTGTTACCTCGATGATCTTTGCACTTGTGATGGGATTTATCGGAGGATTTCTGCCTTCGGTAAGAGCGGCCAGGCTAAATATAGTTAATGCTCTGAGAGGGCTTTAATTTATAGTTTAACTTTAAATCCCCCTGATGAAAACCTGTCCGGGAAAATAGTCTTTAAACCGGAATTAATGATCATCAGGAGGATTTTTATTATTGACCTAAGTCTTTGTTCTCAGGCGGTTCCAGCCCGCACTTCAGATTAGAATATTGTTTCAGTTTATTCACTCCGGGAAGCTCAATCTTCTGTTTCACCCTTTACTCAGGATATTTTTACAACTACTTCACTTTATCATTGACCGGAACTTAAAGGGCTGTCAGATATTCAATTAGTCATTTTAAATACCCTAATCCTCTTTAAGATCCCCTGCTGTAAATTTAATAGTTAATCTTCCTCAATATCTTTTTAGAACCTGACAGAATATGTCCTCATTATCAGAACCGAAGCCGGTTAGTTAATTTTAGAAGCGCCTGATAAAAAATCATTTTCAGTCTTCCCGCGTCCGGATAATATTATACCGGAGCGGCACAGAACCAGATTATTACGTGAAACTAAATGCACCGAATAAATTAACCGGGAATCCGGAGAGATGGCCGAAATGAAATCTATAACGAAAGTTTACGAAGGAAAGAAATTTCTTTAATTACAGATTTATCTGTTGAATTTTACCGGGGTTTTTGCCAAATTCAAACTAAAAAGAATGGTGTTTTATGAGAAACGATGATGAAAATGATTTCCTGACGGATCCTGAAGAGGGATTCAAATCAGTGGATGAGAACTATGATGATGACGGGAGGATTCTTCAGTCAGATGAAGAATTTGAGTGGCATTGTCAGTACTGCGGGGAATTGAATGTAGTTTGGCTTGACCTCACGATAAGCGGTAAACAGGACTTTGTTGAAGACTGTTCAGTGTGCTGCAGACCCAACAGGATTATACTGACCTGTAATTATGACAACAATTATTTTCTGGATGTAAGGCAGCTTGATGAATAGATCAACCGTTTGCAGGTTAGCAGATACCAAATTGTGAGACAGCTCAGGAAGTGTTACTGACTGAACGGGAAAAGTTTACGGCATCCCTATATAAACCCATACAATATAGTCAGATGTCTCAGGTGTGCCCCCAAGTTCTCTGAATCTTGTTGCGTTCTGAGCCCTGTGATAATGGGAATGCATCGTAGCCTGAATGACAGCATCCTGAACAGAAAATCCGTCAGATGCATCTTTAAACTAAGGTATCATCACCCTTTTATTCATAACCGATTCATCCGCACTGTTTATAAAATCATATAGCTGCTTCCCGTTTTCTTCGGAGAGAGCTCTGAGTTGTTAAGCGGTAAAGTCAGCAGGTGATTTTCTTGTAAGTGATTCGCCTTTAAGAAGTCTGATGAAGGCAAACTGCACAAAATGAATATGAAAAAGTCTGTTAAAGATTGATTCATCTATTAAAACCTCAGGCTTTTTGCTGAGCATCTCCCAATGAACACGATCAGCCCGGATCACATGGCTAATAAGATTTATAAGATGTTGTTTAATTTTGTGCAGTTCCGTAAAAATAAAATACTTTTAATTAAGATTTATAATAGTTACTGAATATTGGAATATTTCTTAGCTTCCTTTTTTCTCTTATACAAGACAAAGAAAATAACGGACAATCCTATAGCAGGTACTCCGAGAAAAAATGCGAGCACCACTGGTGAAAGAAGCAGCTGAACGGGATTGATCATGTCTGTAAGTGAAAGAATATCGTTTTTAGCGCCTGTCAGCTTAACTTTTGCTGAGTTATACATATCAATATCAAGTGAGATGCTGCCTTTCTCATCAAC
Organism: uncultured Ignavibacteriaceae bacterium; assembly: GCA_964411625.1. GTDB lineage: Bacteria > Bacteroidota > Ignavibacteria > Ignavibacteriales > Ignavibacteriaceae > JABWCA01. Next base: position 2,226 of record CAYPMQ010000161.1, on the reverse strand, counting down.
TGAATTTACTTTAATCTTATAATAAAGCTGATAAACTGCAGGGCCCTTATAATCTTTTTCCTTTTTGAGCTCCAGAAGTTCTGAAACATAGCTCACCTTGGGAGGCATCTGATCAGCATTGGGATCATACATGCTTAGTTCCATGATCACTTTATCGAGATCGGTTTTGGAAGGGTCAAAGCCTATGATGTACAGCTGTGCATAAAATGAATATGGGGAAAATCTCACCAGCGCATCTTCAGAGAGGCGGGTAAGAGTTTCAATATTAAACCTTTTTTCAACGGTAAGAAATTCTATAGTATAAAACTGATAGTTTTTTGCACCATTATCATCAAGTTTTACAAAATACTCAAATTTAACCGCCTCCTCAGGTTCATTAATTACATCGGCTTTGAGAAACACCGCGAGAAGAAGAAAAAAGACAAACGATTTCATTAGTACCTCTTTTTATTTATTCTATTCATTAAACACTCATAATCCGGAAATGTTTCACCTTTCAGACCAGAGAATACCAGTGGGAGCCGTTTTCATTAAATTTATTTCTGATCTGCTGATACAAATCTTCAGATAATTTGCCTTTTTCAATAATGGCAATATTTTCTTTAAGATGTTCAATGTTTGTGGTACCAACTATAATTGAATCCACTCCGTAGGTATAGGCAGAAAAGCGGAGAGCAGCTTCATGCACAGGCATCCCGAAATCAATATTCATTGTTTTGAGACGGTAAAAATACTGTTCAATATAATCACCTACAGGTGCTTCACTGTATTTCCATACCGAATTTGCCGAGGGTCTTTTAGCTATCACTCCCATATAGTTTTTCTTTGCGGAATAAAGTATATCATTAATGGCTTTCTGATCAGTGATATTTATTGAAGCCTGAACTCCGCCAAATTTGCCGGAGTGAACAGCGTAATTAAGGGCATCATTATCACCGGAGTAAGCAGGTACTCTTACCTTACCCTCCTGCACTGTTCTGATCAGCGCTTCAGTAACAGCGCCTTCCTGTAATTTATCCGGATTGCATGAGTGAAGATGTACAATGTCAATGTAATCTGTTTTGAGGATTTTCAGGGCTTTATCGACTCCGGCGATTATGCAGTCATAAGTCCAGTCTTCATATCCTTCAACATCGTAACCAACTTTGGTGGAGAGAATGAACTCGCTTCTTCTATTTGAAAGGTGTTTGCCGATTCTTTCTTCCGAAAGGCCGTATGACCTGGCGGTATCAATCAGATTTATGCCGTTATCAATTACGGAATTAAGCAGATATTTTGCTTCTTTATCTGTAAGAGTATCTGTTCCGGTCATCCCGGCACCGAACCCGAGGGCAGTTACCTTCAGTCCGGTCATTCCGAAATCTCTGATGTCAAGACTCATTTTTACCTCAAATTTTTTGCGAGTAAAATTAATGAAATTATGTCTAAACACCTAACTTAAAGAGAGCCGGTATTTCGATTTCAAGGGACTAAAAGAGATCCGGGACGACCACCTGTGAACGGCCGGAAGGAATAAAATTTTCAGTTCATTGATGGCTGCGGGAATGAAAGACTCAGCGAGTTGTGGAAGGCAAGCTCGTGTATGGTATAGTTCACAAATGAAATAATAGGGAATCCGGCTATTATACTTTCAGCCTCATACTGTGATTTAGCAACAACGGTTACCCAAACCTTTGACCTGTCAGTGGAAAGGGAATAACTTGTAAGTTTGTGTGCAAGCATCAGCTCATTCACTTTATGAATCTGTCTTGGGATTAGTGCAACAAAGTCAGGCGTAAACATTTTTGGGAGGATAATTTCCACCATATAATCATTCATCGTCATATTCCGTTTTAAACTGATAATAGTTTAACACAGGATATTTTTTTTCAGTTCAAATAACCACGAAGTATCTCAGTTTTGAAAATTACTTTGAAAGAGTTAATTTTGAAGTTACAAAACGGCGCGTTCGTCTAGCGGTTCAGGACGCTGCCCTCTCAAGGCAGAGATCACGGGTTCGAATCCCGTACGCGCTACCACTTTACCGTACTAACAGTGACATCAGTACTAACAGTGTCATCAGAAGGGTGTACTGCAGTTATACTTCCGAATGAGTTCCTGCCAAAAGAAATGCACTGATTACTTTATTTTTTATTTTGATCCTGCTTCCTGTCTCCTGAATCCTGTCTCCTGCATCCTGAATCCTGTGTCCTGAATCCTGTATTCTGTATCCTGGTTCCTGTCTCC
>CAYPMQ010000160.1:0-8115 GCA_964411625.1 uncultured Ignavibacteriaceae bacterium | reverse complement strand
TCATATTTAACTATATGAAAGGCTGCGGATTTGATACGGTTTATATGCAGGCTGTTAAAGTGCCATGGTGGGAAAGGGGGGATCAGGAACTCTGCATACTTAAGACTGCGGGCTCAGAGGTGAAAAGGCTGAATATAGCCGCTTTAGGGGGAAGCGTTCCTGCGGATCTCACTGCCGATGTTATTGAGATAAGCAGTTTTGAAGAGCTTGAGAAGAGAAAAGATGCTGTTGCAGGCAAAATTGTTTTTTTTAATGTTCCGTTTAACCAGAAAAACCTGTATACGTTTTCTTCATACGGAGAGGCGGTCAGATACCGCGTTGAAGGTCCCTCAAAAGCAGCTCAATATGGTGCGGCTGGAGTTCTTATACGCTCAGTTACATCCCTCTATGATAACGTTCCGCATACCGGCACGCTCAGATATGTTGATTCTGTTAAAAAAATCCCCGCTGCTGCACTTGGCGTTGAAGATGCAATTTATTTAAGTCAGCGGCTGAAACTGAAAATTCAGCATCAGATAACTCTTAAAATGAACTGCGCCGACCGTGGCGAAACTATCGCCCATAATATAATTGCCGAAATAAAAGGAAAATCGAAACCGCAGGAGATAATTGTTGCAGGCGGGCATTTTGATTCATGGGATAAAGGAGACGGATCTCACGATGACGGCGGCGGGTGTGTACAATCAATAGAGGTGCTTAAACTTTTGAAACAGGTGATCGGCAAAACTGAAAGAACTATAAGATGCGTTCTTTTTGCCAATGAGGAAAACGGACTCAGAGGAGCTATTGAATACGCTGCTCTTGCTGAAACAAACAAGGAGTATCATTATGCCTCAATTGAGTCTGACAGAGGTGTTTTTACGCCAATGGGATTCAATGTTGATGCTGACTCACTTACAATCGCTAAAATCCGCGAATGGCTCCCTTTACTAAAAAGAAGCAAAATTGAATGGGTGGAAAAAGGAGGCAGCGGCGCTGATATATCAAGGATCAAAGGGGCAAAAGCACTCATCGGTTACGTACCCGACAGTCAGAGATATTTTGACGTGCATCATTCAGACAATGATGTTTTCAGTGCTGTAAATGCACGAGAAATGGAACTGGGGTCTGCAGCAATGGCAATTCTCACTATGCTTTTGAGCGAGGTTGGTTTAGACTGAAACATTATAGTTTGAAAGTCGTCTCATCTTGCCTGTAACAAAAAACAAAAGATGAGATTAATTAACTCTTTCCGGCAGATTCCCCGGAACATGTGGATTCTGGCAGCAACCACACTGATCAACAGATCAGGATCAATGGTTGTACCTTACCTTGTACTTTACCTTACAAAAGGTGTGGGAATTCCATTATCTCAGGCGAGCCTCATTGTTGCCGCTTACGGACTCGGTGCAATGGTGGCATCACCCTTCAGCGGCAGGCTGTGTGATAAATTTGGCTCTGTGAACGTTATGAAGTATTCACTTTTGTTCACGGCCATTATCCTGATGGTCTTTCCGGTCTTTACAAACTACTATGTAATTCTGGTAATGGCGGCGGTTCTTTCTGCCGTTAATGAAGCATTCAGGCCCGCAAACCTTACGCTGATAGCAGATATTGTTCCACATGAGCAGAGGAAAACTGCCTATGCTGTTAACAGACTTGCAATTAATCTCGGGTTCAGTATCGGTCCTGTTCTCGGCGGATTCATTTTTGCGATTGATCCGCATTACATTTTTTATATTGACGGATTCGGTCATTTTATTGCCTGGCTGTATCTGGCGTACCATGCTAAAAAGTTTGAATCAGGTGAGCATTTTAACACGCCGGCACCTGATGAGACCGGAGGCAAAAAGAAATTTCAGCCTGCATTCAGGGACGGAAGATACATGCTTTATCTTTTTGCAATGTTCCCTGTGACACTTGTATTTTTTCAGCATTTTGCCATGATGCCTGTATATATCACAAATGATCTGGCAATGAGCGAAAAGATGCTCGGCATACTTTTTTTGGTCAACACCATTATAATAATTCTGGTGGAAGTGCCGCTTAACGAATATCTCAGCCACTGGAGCGATGTGAAGTCAATTGTAATCGGCTCGGTACTTACAGGTATCGGTTTCGGAATGATGGCCATTTCCCACGATTTTGCACTTCTGATTGTAACGATAATAATCTGGACTTTTGGTGAGATGATCTTCTTCCCGGCTTCAACCAACTTTATTGCACAGATATCAGAAGGTAAAAACACCGGTGAGTACATGGGATATTATCAGGTGCTGTTTAATATCTCTTTTACAACTGCCGCGCCGCTTGGCACTCTTATCTATGAGGGGCAGGGTGCCCAGATGCTTTGGCTTTCAACATTCTTTATGGCGATGATCACTGTGGGTATGATGTATTTCCTGAGAGATATCGAGAAGAAAAAATTACTCAAAGCAGGCAGTTAAAATTTGTTATCAGATTTTCGGTGGTAATGCCAGGTGTAAAGCGGCTATATTGAGTGCAAAAAACCGGAAAAATTAATGAAATATTCATTTGACGAAATGTATAATGCGGTTGTGAACAGAGATTCCTCGTATGAAGGAATCTTTTACACCGCCGTAAAATCAACAGGCATTTTCTGCCGTCCCACCTGCAAAGCCAAAAAACCCAAAGCCGAAAATGTCATCTTTTATGAATCTGCTTCTGAGGCGATTTCAAATGGGTTCAGACCGTGTAAGATATGCAGACCATTGGAACTTCCCTCTGATACACCTCCGCAGATCTCATCTCTTCTTAATGATCTGAACAATGATCCCTCGCTCAGAATAAAAGAATACGATCTTTACAGAAGAGGGCTTGAGCCAGGCACTGTGCGCCGCTGGTTCAAAAAACATCACAAAATGACTTTTGCGGCATACCAGCGGATGTTAAGACTAAGTACCGCACTTGAAGGACTTAAAGCAGGGGATACCGTTGCAGGAGCTGCTTATGACTCGGGATATGAATCTGTGAGCGGGTTCAGTGCCGGAGTGCAATCAGTATTCGGGATGTCACCCAAAAAATCAGTGGCAAAAAATATCATCAATATTATCAGGATTGTCACCCCGCTCGGGCCGATGTATGCCGGTGCAGATCATGATGGACTCTGTCTGCTTGAATACACTGACCGCAGAATGCTTGAATATGAGCTTAATGATCTTCGCAAAAAACTTAAAGCCGAAATTCTTCCCGGAGAAAACAGGCACCTCGTTCAGGTAAGGAAAGAGCTTGAGGAATATTTTGAAGGCAGAAGAAAATCATTTTCAGTTAAACTGAATGCACCCGGAACCGAATTTCAGCGGATTGTATGGCAGAAGCTGCAGGAAATTCCCTACGGAGAAACAAGGTCTTATTCAAAACAGGCGGCCCTCTGCGGAAAACCTGATGCAGTAAGGGCTGCAGCATCGGCTAATGGTGCAAACCGAATTTCTATAGTCATACCCTGCCACAGGGTCATCGGTGAAGACGGGGCGCTCAGGGGCTACGGCGGCGGACTGGCCAGGAAACAGTGGCTGCTTGATTTTGAAAAGAGGAACTCTTAAAGGGTCCCTCTTTTCGTAAATATTTCCTGCATCGGGTTTTACTTACTGATTTTTTTCAGTGCAGCCGAGTTCATACAATACCTGAGCCCTGAAGGAAGCGGGCCATCTTCAAAAACATGTCCAAGATGAGCATCACAAGTATTGCAGAGGGTCTCCACCCTTATCATTCCGTAACTTGTATCCCTGATATATTTTATAGCATTTTCTTTCAGGGGCTGGGTAAAACTTGGCCAGCCCGTACCTGAATCAAACTTCTCCCTGCTATCGAAAAGCGGGGTGCCGCAGCAAACACAGGCATATATGCCGGGTTCAAATGACTCACAGTACTCACCTGAAAAAGGTCTTTCTGTGCCATGCTGTCTTGTAACCCTGAACTGGGCTTCTGTCAGTTCTTTTTTCCATTCCTCTGCTGTCTTCTCCACTCTCTTCTCAGGCTCCGGATTTCCGTGAAGTGAAAAAGCAAGCACATCTTTCCATTTTAACATAAATATTCAATTCCTCTCTGGTTTGACATGTATTATAAATAACAATGGGAGCGGGATCAGGGTTCTGAAACTTGAGGGGGAGTTTCCAGCAATTATTGTATGGAATAGTGAGGATTTTAGTGACGCTGACAGTATTCCGAATAACTTAAAGAAGGGGTTCCTTCAGGCCAGCAATCTGAGATATAATACAGTGGTCTGTTTCCGATTGTGTCTGATTTGAAAGAAACTATCTGATCAGAGTTGATGCTTATTAAATCAATACTGTTTAACAGGATAAATTCGCGTGAAAAAAAGCTCAATTCCTGCGTCTGCTTTATCCTCAGGCTGAAAAAATTTGAAATAAGTGAAAAACAAGATCTGATTTATCAGGGTAGAGTAGCTAAGCAGAAATAAAAAACCCTTGCACATTATATCTGCAGGGGTTAAATTTGTGGAGCTAAGGAGGATCGAACTCCTGACCTCTTGAATGCCATTCAAGCGCTCTCCCAGCTGAGCTATAGCCCCGTAATTATTTCATTAAGAACTGTAAATTTAATAAATAATTGGTATTTGTGCAAAACTATTAGGCGGGGCTGAAAAATAATCCTGTCCAACTTGCCCGGGATTATTTCATCAGAATAATTTTCCTTACCGACCTGCTTAAACCTGTCTGAGCGGTTAGTAAATACATCCCCGATGGAAATTCACTCATATCAAAAGATTTATAGTGGACTCCCGAGTTCAGAAATTCTGTATCCTTTATTACTTCCTCCCCGTTGATTCCGGTAAGGGAAAAAGTGATACGGGCTGCTTCGGGCAGTTTTATCATGATCCTGAATGAGGGGTTAAATGGATTAGGATAAGCATCAGAGATAGAGAAATAGTGCGGAGAACTTAGGTCATCACTGATGCCTGTTGATGGTGTGATTATTATTACTATGACGTTTTCTGAATTTCTGATGATTCCGCCCGGAGTCTGTGCGGTAATCCTGCAGAAATATTTACCCGGTAAAAAAGGACCTGTGACAATGAAAGAATCAGAGGTTTCGGGAGAAACATAAAACAGGGAAGCGAAGAGGCTGTCAAGGGCAAGTTCAGCCCTGTATGAAATCTGCTCAGCGGGGTTAAGGGTTGAACTCCTTTCCCAGCTCAGACTGATAACAGAATCAGAGGTTGTCCCTCCTTCAGTAATCATTCTGAATTTACTCAGTGGAAGTGCGCTCATTGATTTCTCAAGAATGACAGCAGTATCTGCAGCTGCTGAATCTCCGAAAACGTAATGCCAGTATGATTTATCGTTATACAAAAATAACTTAAAAGCCGCGGTCAGGTATTTCTGAGAAAGGTAGATCTGGTTAGTTCTGTTAAGATATCCGTTCGGGTCAGTCCAGTCCCATATACCTGTATCCATGAAACGTGTGTGGTTTCCCCCTTTTAGTGTCAGAAGTCCCTTGTTTGCCGGAGTATTATTGTACATAGGGATTTGGGTGGATGAAGGGGGAGTGATTCCGTCATTCTGAGCAGAAATAAGATAGATGTAAGAGCGTGTATTCTGAATACTCCCGATTATAGTCGGGTTGGTTTCTGCTGCAGCAAAAGGTGCGGCAATTGTAATAGTAGTATCATAAGTTGTTGCAAGCAGCGATGCGCCTCCCCCCATTGAATGCCCCGAAACCCCGGTTTTCGAAGAATCTGCGATTCCGTACAGTCTGTTTCCCTGGCTGAGTGAGGAGGATTTAACGAAGTTAAGACAGTAAATCAGATCTTTACCCAGTTCACCGTGCTGTGTGTCAAAAAATTGAGGAGCAATAACTATGAATCCGTGAGAGGCCAGCCTCCTGTATAGGGAGATATAATAAGATGACTGCATAAAGAAACCGTGCCCGAAAGCAACAACAGGGTATGGCCCTGAAACTGTATCAGCAGGTGCATTTTCTCCGTCTGAAAATGCAGGATAATAAATTCTGCAGCTCATATTTCTGCCGTCTCTTGAGATGGTTTCTGAGTACCAGCCCTGCGGAAAACTGCCGTTTATTCCGGGGTCATTTTGTGCGTAAAGAGCGGTTAAAAGGATTAAGAACAGGGCTGTAAATGCTGTCAGATTCATGGCAGATTCAATAAATAAAATTGATAAAGAGAAAGATTTAATGTATCTTTAAATTTATCATAAAAATAATTCATATTTTAATTAAGCAGATAAAAAATTTTTTAACTTTCGACGGTGCAGGTCATAAATTCTGTTATTGATGATATCAGCCTGGTGATTTTTGTTGTTTCTTTGCTGCTGATTTTGCATTCTTATCTTTTTTACCCGATAAGTATAAAACTAATCAGCGGATTGTTTAAAAAAAAATTCAGGGTTGACTATGAATACACTCCCACTGTAAGCTTCATAATTGCCGCCTATAACGAGGAAAAAGTTATTGGTGAAATGCTCAACAGCCTCAAAAATCTCGAATACGATCAGTCAAAACTCGAAATATTTATAGGAAGTGATAATTCCACTGACCGTACTCATGAGATTGTCGAAAAAATGAAGGAAACAATGCCCAATCTTAACCTGATTATTTTCAAAAAAAGAAAAGGCAAACCGGAAATCCTTAATGAACTTTCAAAGCTTGCAACAGGTGATATTCTTGCTTTCTGTGACTCCAACACACTCTACAGCAAAGATGCCCTCAGAGAAATGGTTAAATACTTTGCTGATGAAAAGGTGGGTGGAGTATGCGGAAGGCTTCATCTGAAAGAAACCGAAGGATCTGTTAAGACAGGCAATAAAGAAAAAACGTACTGGGATTTTGAATCGTGGATAAAAGAATCAGAAGGAAAACTGGGGGTTCTGATAGGCGCATGGGGCGGAATCTATACCATCAGAAGAAAATATTATCCGGTGATTCCTTCAGGCAAGACGATCATGGATGATTTCTACATCGGGGTAAAGGTTCTTGAGACCGGAAGTTATTTTTTGTATGAACCGAAAGCCACTGCACAAGAAGACACAGCTCCCACTTTACATGCCGAATTCAAAAGAAAGATCAGAATACAAGTAGGTAATCTTAACGTTATAAAATACCTTCATAAGATTTCCAATCCGTTTGCAGGCTTTAAAGCCTACGCTCTCTGGTCACACAAATACCTTCGCTGGTTCTCACCCTTTTTCTTTATTATGGTACTGCTTGCAAATATACCGCTGGCAATTGAAAACAAATCATTCCTTTCATTCCTGATTTTGCAGGGGATGTTCTACCTCAGCGCGTTTATAGGTTATATGTTTGCCAGAATGAATATGAGAATTTTCCCGTTCACACTTGTTTATTATTTTGTCGTGACTGTTTCTGCTCTCTTTTTCGGTGCGGTGAAATTTCTTACTTCCCCCGGGACCGGCTCCTGGGAACCGACCCGCAGGGTTTAACCTCTATTCAAATTTCATCTTTTTCTTAAAGCCGTCTTTCACTGACCATATCCCCAGGCCTTTTTCTTTCGCATTTTCAACTGCAGCTTCAAGTTCAGGTCTGTATTTCTCATTCGGTTTATAGAACACTGCAAAACAGTAGCCGCTTTCTGCTATAAGCCGGTTGAGCATCCTTCCATCTTCAAGATAAGCGTATGCGAGAGTCCTTTTATACTGGTCGGTTGAGTCCCTGTCAAACTCAAGCCTCACTTTAGTGCCCGGAAGAAGTGTCTGTTTGAGAAAATTTGAGGCATTTGTACCCCATCTTACCAGGCTGTCAACATTTATATCGTATTTCTTTGAAAGTTTATAGTTCTTTTCATTCAGCCTTTTTTCAGGTGTATCCACCCCAATAAGTCTTATCTTTTCTTTCCTGCCGTATCTGAGCACTTCAAATGTATCACCGTCACTCACTTTTGTCACTTCAACGTAATCCGATGATATTTTTTGTTCATTGCCAGATTTCTCACATCCGGTGAGCAATAATGCAGAGAAACCTAAAATAAGTAAAAGATAAAGAATTATTTTCATCACCCTGATTCCTTCATTTATAGAAAAATGAATCTAAAGTTATTGAAAATTTCAGAACCTTCCCGTGGTCAGAACGTTGTTGATAATATTTATTTCGTCCTCAGACACTGAGTGCGGAGCACCCGGG
>CAYPMQ010000159.1:0-8124 GCA_964411625.1 uncultured Ignavibacteriaceae bacterium | reverse complement strand
GTTATGTCATGTACAATATGGTTGAAATGACAACAAGTGCAGAGTGTTTTGAGTCAGTGTATGACACTACACCGGTTATTGAAGAGGAAATAAGCATTACACCGCCTTTTATATCCTCAACGGGAGAGGTATTGGCGGAAAATATCGGAGCGCAATACGATAACCCCACTGGTAAATATTACACATACTACCCTTACGTATCCGGGACAACAAGAGTTTATTTGAATGGAATCAGACTCAGCCTTGGCGATGATTATCATGAAGGTGAAGATGAAACAGGGAGGTACATTCAAATCGCTGGAATAGCCGTATCAGCAGATGAAAAATTGCTTATTGACTATGTAAAAGCCTCTTAAAAGCTCTAATAATGCTCATTTAAGGCATTAAAAATTGTCAAAATTCTCATTAATGTGTCAATAATTCTCATTTGAAATGTCAGTTATTAACTATTATGAAGGATGTTAAATTTACCGATAAAGTGATGGAGGATGAGATATTCGGACCAATTCTGGCCGTGGTTCCTTATGACAGCCTTGAAGATGCAATAAATGAAGTTAAAAGCAGACCCAGGCCGCTTTCTTTGTATGTATTCAGTAAAAACAAAAGCATGAAGGAGCGCATACTCAATGATATTTCTTTCGGTGGCGCCACAGTTAATGACGGCATAATGCACATCTCGAACCCTCACCTGCCATTTGGCGGTGTTGGTGAAAGCGGAATAGGCGGTTATCACGGCAAACACGGATTTGAGGCCTTCACTCACTATAAATCCGTGCTTGAAAAGAGTTATTTATTTGAACCTTTTCTTAAATATCCGCCATACAGCGGCTGGAAAAAGAAAATTCTGAGTTTCCTTATGGAATAATTTTTCAGTAAATGAATTTCCTGCAGTTTAATCCGCAAAATGCCTTATAAATTCCAATAGTACCGAAGGGTCTTTTTTCAGCTCCGGAAAATTAATTTCTGCCGATTTTAATCCGTGCAGTGCCGTATCCTGTTCAGAAATGGAATCGAGATTTACAAATTCCATACTCCCGCTGAAAAGTTTATCCCTCGATATCCCTGAAAGAACCTCACTAACTTCGCTGTTTCCGGAATCGGTTTTAATAGAACTCATCAGAACCTGAATATTTTCCCCCGGGCCTTCAAGATATTGCAGATACCAGCCGTTTTTATAAAAGAGAATTCCTGAAATTCCTGCATTAAGATTATTTTCCTTTGATTTTGCAACAATTTCATTCATTATTTCAGCATTAGTCCCTTCAGTTGCTTTGCTGAGGTATATAGTATAATGAAACATAATATTACCTTCCGGATATCCGTTGTTACTTGTTAATCACCCGGATGCACTGAATATCACTGAACAGTGCCGGGTTAAAAAAATCGAACGATTCCGATAAAAAAACAAAATAATCGTAACTTTAACAAAAAAATGATATAACTTGTCATTGATTGTTTATGAGATTAACCAGAATGTTATCAGTAAAATTATATTCGTTCCTTATTCTTTTATTTTTGATTCCGATTTCAGATCTGTCAGGTCAGGTGGATACTAACAGAGTTAAAGCAAAGCTTGAAAAGCTCAGGGCGGAAGCATATTCCGAAAACGGAAATGATCCTGTCAAAGCCATATCACTAATCAAATACAATTACTTCGTCCGGCCCTATTCAGCACTTTCACATGCTATTCATTTTGCCTCGAAATTTAAATCAGACAAAGGTGTTTATTCCTACCTGCTTAATCTTCAAGGACTTATTCTGCGACGGATTAAAGATTACGAGCAGGCGGCGGAGCAATATAAAACTGCTATTAATATTAAAAGAGAGATTGGTGATTACACAGGGCTGAGCGAGGTTCTGATAAATTATGCTTATCTCAAAATGGTTGAACCGGACTATTCCGGTGCCGGAGAACTGCTGGTTGAAGCGGGCTCACATCTTAAGCATTTTAAAGGTACTTCTTATGAGGCAGATCTCCTCAATTGCCGGGCAATTCTTGATTTCATCCTGAAACGTTATGACAGTTGCCGCAGGATATCTGAAAAAGCGCTTGGCCTGTCCCAAAAAATTAATTATGATATTGGTATTGCTGATGCTGAAGAACATCTCGGAATCCTCGAAGTAACGCTAAAAAACCTCACTAAAGCCCGGTATTATTTTGAAAACGTGATCAGATTCAGATTAAGCACTGATGATCTGACGGGAGTTGCAGGAAATTATGATAACATGGCTATTATTTACGGCAGACTTGAAGATTACGAAACTGCTCTCAGATATGCATTCAAGGCACTTGAGATCAGAGAGTTTTGTTCTCCCGGTGAAGGCGCCGCCGCCTCTTTTACAATTATCGGCAGCAACTTCACAAAATTGGGTAAAAAAGAAGAAGGATTGAAATACCTTTATAAAGCACTCGAAAGACGAATTATCTTTAATGATAAACGGGGTCTGATAAGTACACTCAGACAACTGTCAGAGGCTTATGAACGGATTGGTGATCTTAGACAGGCACTTAATTTTTACCGTCAGTTCAAAGCAGCATCAGATTCGCTTCAGATAGAAAAGAATGTCAGAGCAATAGAAGAATATAAACATCGCTTTAATCTGCAGCAGAAAGATATCCAACTAAAAGCTCTCCGGGCAGAAAATCAGTTCAAGGGTTATCTGACACTCTGTTTTGGTTTTATGGTGATTATTGCAATATCCATTATAGTTTTTGTCAACAGAAACAATAGGAAAATTCATAATCTTAACCGGGAGCTTGAAGAGAAAAACATGCTTGTTGAGCAGAATGCAGAAAGTCTTAAACTGACTAATGAACAGCTCGTTAAGCTTAACAAAGAAAAGGATATCCTTTTCACTGTTGTCTCACATGATATAAGAAATCCCATAATGGCATTCCTGGGATATTCCTCCCTGATTGAAGACGATCTTGATGTTCTTGAAATATCTGAAATAAAGTTATTGCTGCGCAAAATGAACAATGCTGCTTTAAATCTTAACAATCTTGTTGAAAATGTTCTCAACTGGTCACTTATCAACCTCGAAAAACTTACAGTTCAGAAGGATCTTTTTGATATCAACAATGAGATCAGAAAAGTTAATTATATGCTTTCGGGTATGGCTGATGTGAAAGATATAATTATCGAAATCCCTCAGAATGAGAATGTAACTGTTTATGCAGATAAAAATGTAACCAATCTTATCCTAAGGAATATCTTAACTAACGCGATTAAGTTTTCTCATCCGGGTTCTAAAATTTCCATTCATTCAGAGCGGATTAATTCACACACCGTCATAAGCATTGAAGATACAGGGATAGGCATTTCATCTGAATTACTTGACGAAATTAAACGTGGGGGAAACAATACAACCTCAGGAACCGGAAATGAAAAAGGCACGGGGTTTGGCCTGTCTCTTTGTTTTGATCTGGCAAAAAAACAAGGAGGCGATATAGAGATTAAAAGCGAGATCAACAAAGGCACAAATGTAAAAATTATAGTCCCCTCGGTTCCCGAAACTGATCATTCGCTTAATTGAGGTTTGTGAAGAACGATGCAACCTTTGATTCGTCCGGATCCCCGTTCGTACGAACTCCTGAGCAAATATTACAACGTAAGGTTTTACATACTCCGATGCATCTTTCACATTCCGAGGCGTTAAACCACCGGCAAGAAAATCCGGTTTTCTGCATTCTCTTACTATCCGGCTGCTAAGATCCCTGTCATGTATTTCCCCTGTTACCCCCCCATAGCCTTGGTTTCTGCGAAAGGGTTTCCTTAATCAAGCAGCAGAGCATCAGCAATTCACGAATATTCTTTTGCAAGAGTTAAGGCAGATTCATCAATAACATGTATAACCTGCACAAGCTTTACTGCAGGAATACTTGTTTTTCACCTCTGCAGGTTCAGTATCCCGGGCGTAGTCACGATCCGGAGCACCGGCGTTAAAGTTCTCTTGTGGCGCGCAATAATCCCGGCTGCTATGGTTTCAGAGGTTAAGAGGAAGGCAGAAACGCCCGGAGGTGCGGCTGCCGGAATCTCTCTTATTTCTCATCGGTGATAACTCTCGCCCCCCGGGGTGGCATTTTGCCTACGACTCCTGGCACTGAGGCACCGTTTCTGACCGTGATATCTGCCTCTGTAACCTTTGAGTTACAACATATTTTAACTTTTGGGATCATAATTAACTTTATGACCGTATTTTAGTCTTCCTTATTCCAAAATTCTTTTTGAAGGAACAAATAATGTATTTTTAATGTATTAATTATAATGTTTTTAACCGGGATATAACTGAAAATTATTCAAGGAGTTTTTATATGATTAAAACCGTATTTTTGCCCGCAGCCATGCTCTTCTTAGTTTTTTCTCTACTTCCGCTCAGAGCGCAATCCGATTTTTATTCCATAATCAAAGATTCTCTTTCATACACTGATTCAGCAGGAAATAAACTTATCACGGTTTATTACGAATACCCTGTTTTTACTGAAAAATATTCTAAAACGTTCGGGCTGCTGAATGATGCGGTTAATCTGATGTACAGGACTGCAGGGCTGCAGAAAGCTTTCGATTATCTTGTGCAGGATTATAAAACACAATCTTCAGATAATCCGGGATTCAATGAAATTTGGAGAGAAGAGTTTGTTTTGTCGGTTAAAAATATTGACGGCGATCATGTGTTGCTCTTTTCCAGAAATTCTAAAATGACGGGGAATTATTATTGGGAAGATCTTGGGTGGACAAATTTCCTGCCCGACGGAAGTTATCTGGCTCTTGCATCACTTTTTGATGAAAACGGAATAGGAGTACTGAATAAGATTGGGGAGAAGTACTTCCGTAAAACTTACCTGAACGGTGATCCCAAAAAGGACATCTCTTCTGCAGGAATTAATTTCAGTGAAGGCAATTACAGCATACCTCTCGAATTTTCTTTTACCGATAAGGAAATGATCTTTTACCATGAGACTTCAACACCTGAGGTGAAAATATCAGAGATTGCAATCCCCTACAGTGAACTTAAGGGACTTATAAAACCCGGCACTTTTGTCGATAAATTTATTAATTAATATCTATCTGATCGGAGAAGCATGAAAAAATTTTTTATTACACTGGCCGCTGTTTTTGTTTTGTTCATTAACTTAAACGCTCAGAATTACGATGAATTTTATTCAATGGATACAGGTTCTCTTTATTTTGTAAATTCTAAAGGGGATACCGCGATAAAATATTATTATTCCTATCCTGTTTTCAGCGAACAGAACCCCGCTATAAACGGAGCCGCTCTTAACAGCTACCTGCATAACTCAGGTCTTCTGGAATTTGAGCAGAAATTTGAAGAATACAAAAAATTGTATTCTGAAAGCAATATGGAAGAAATGGACTGGGGCAATATCTGGGAGGAATCCGTTACTATTTCTGTACTAAGTATTACTCCTGAAATGGTCAGCCTTAGCTCCTCATATTATAATTACCTGGGTGGGGCACACGGTATGTACGGCACTACCGGAATGCAGCTCAACCCCGCAACGGGAATTCCCTATAGCAACAGCGAACTGCTCAGTTATGAAAGTGAAGTTTATGAAGGACTGCGAAACCTTGCCGCACAGAAACTCCTTGAAAAATACGGCACCGGAAGTGAAACGGAAACTTTTTCAGATCTTGGATTCTGGTTTGAAAACGATGAATTTATTCTCTCTGAGAATTTCATCATTACAGAAGAGGGTTTCGTATTTTTATATCAGCCTTATGAAATAGCTCCTTATGCACTCGGCCTTATTGAAATACCACTTAAATTCGAAGAGATAACTCCTTACCTTAATCCCGATTGCCCGATGCTTACAATAAAATAAAATCTTAAACATACGGGGGTGAACCAAACTCCCCTTATGTTTCCTCATGTATTAGCTCCGGCAGTAAATTAATTTTCCCGTTTATCCTTTTACTGCTGAAATTATTAAATCTTAAGATTAGTTTTCAGTTTTAAGTATAAAATTATCTTTCAGGAACTGGAAATGAATAAAGGCCCGGTAAAGTATCTCCTTTTTTTCTGGATATTTTGTTTAATTCCTATTTCCGCACAAAACAGCAATGATCTGTTTACATATAAAACAGATTCCCTGATTTATACTGATCAGCAGACAGGCAAACCTTTGATAAGATTCAGATATCAGTACCCCACCTTCAGGATAAATCCTTTCAATATTAATGCCCGTGCTGTTAACAACCTCATTTCAGAAAAGTTTGATCTTGATATGGATTACAAATTTGAGGCAATGGTTGAAGCTTATAAAAGAACCAGAAGGATTGATCCTTCTTATTCTGAACTATGGAATGTTGAAGAATATATTCTTATTACATTCATTAACTCCAGAATGATGGGTATTGACCGTCTCTACCTTTCATTCCTTAAAGGGGTAATGCCTGTTATTGTAATTTCAAGTCTGAACATTGAAAACAGTACGGCGAGGGTGCTTGAATTTGATGATTTTTTCAAAAGCGGAAGCAGAGAAAGTATCAGCAGAATTGCAGAGAAGCATTTAGTAAGTAAGTACTTTGATGGTAAAGCTCCGGTTTCTTACAACGGGAACGGATTTATGTTTGAGCATGATAAATTTGTTCTGCCCGAAATAATTTCAACCGATGGTAAAAGTATGATCTTCAGATATCAGCCCGAAGAATTTACACCTGTGGAATATGGAATTGTTGAGATCAGAGTACCGATCGAGGAATTAAAACCTTACTTAAATGATGTATCGCTTCTGAAGGGCAGTGACCAGAGCTCTTTCTGATCTATCGGTATGCTTATGGTGATTTCTGTCTTTTTTGTTTTTGTCTCTTATTATATCAGAGTGCAGCTTTCTGATCTATCGGTATGCTTATGGTGATTTCTGTCCCTTCACCCTGAAAACTTTTAATATGCATCTTGCCGGAAAGCTTTGTCAATGCGGCCATGCTGATTGTCATTCCCAGACCTGTACCTTTTTCACTTTTGGTGCCCTGCCTGCTCTTCACTTTACCTGAATAAACCTCCTCTAACATCTCAGGTTTCATGCTCATTCCTTCATCTTTAATTACTGTAATCAGAAAACCGTCTTCAATTGTCACCTTAACAAAAACTGATTTTCCTGAATCTGTAAACTTTACGGCATTAGTAAGGAAATTACGGAGCACAACGGAATAAAGATTCGGATCTGAATATACAGTCATTCCGGAGGCAGTTTCCTGAATCAGCTTCACTTTTTTTAACTCTGCATGGCTTTCAAGTATTTCAAAAATTCTATTTACAACTTCGGCAGCATCAAAACTTTCGTATTTTATCACCAGCTTATTGAGATTAAGAAGCGACCAGTTCAGGACGTTATCAGTCAGATTGTTCAGATTGACTCCGGCATTTTTAGCTTTAAGCAGATTTCCGCGGATTTCCTCATCAGACATGGAATCAATATCTTCATAAAGCATTTCCGAGTAACCCATCACCGCCATAACAGGATTCTTGATATCATGTGAGAAAACCCCGAAAAGCATGTCTTTTTCTTCTCAGGCTTTCTCCAGTTTTTCATATATATCTTCAAGTTCTGATTTGTCAAGTGCAAGTCTTTTATTTTTTTCTTCAAGACCCCTGTTAATCTTCCGGGTTTTTTTCCCTGTTTCTTATCACATAAACAAACATCACAATGCAGATCAGACCGATCACTGCAACAGAAGTAACAAAAAGATTATTAATCCTGGCGGTTGCAGCCTGTTTTTCAAGCTCTGCCTGGTACTTCCTGAGCTGATCTTCCGCTTTTCTTCCCTCTATCATCATCAGATTATCCTCAAACCTGAGTGAGTCAGAAATTTCCTTAAATATTTTTATAAACTTTAGTGCCTTTTCGTGATCCCCTGCTTTTTCATTCAAATTTGCAAGCAGAGCAGAAAGTGTTCTAATACCCTGTCTGTAATTCTGTTTTTTCAGTTTCATGAAACTCTCTTCCAGAAGTCTCAGAGCTTCTTCTCTTCTTCCGGTCTGGAAATAGAGGCTGCCCGGAATACTTTTAGCCACAACTTCCCCCCATTTATAATTCATTGCCTTCTTCAGTTTTGCCCCTTTTCTGACATATTCCTCAGCAGATTCAAACCTCATCATATA